>CAZMFS010000028.1:0-11917 GCA_964565585.1 uncultured bacterium | reverse complement strand
CATAGTATGAAATATTTTCTTAAGTTATAATAATCGAACAGTAAAATAGATAATTAACTTGACATATTTCGTATAACGAATATAATTATCTCGCTATGATAAGATATTTATTTAAAAATTATATTTATCCATTCAAACTACGTTTTATTTTTGGCTTTATTTTGCTTATAATGGCTTCTTTTTTAAATGTATTATTACCCAAGATACTTATGGAGGCTATAGATAAAGGTGTAGATGTATCAGATAAAGATCAGTTGGTTCATTTTGGAATAATCTATATAGCATCATTTTTTATTTATATATTTTCTCTATATTTTATGGCAATAGTACTGGAGAATCTGGGTCAGGATATTTTGATCAAATTGAAAACTACATCATTTTATCGTGTTTTAAAATGGGATTATCATCAGTTTACAAAATATTCTGCAGGAAATCTTGTATCAAGAATAGAAAGAGATGCTGAGAAGGTACGATTTTTCTTTACCTATGCATTGGTAGCAATTATTCAGAGCTTTTTAATGTTTATAGGTATGATTTTTCTAATGGGAACTGAAAATATGACATTAACATTAATTGTCCTTTCACCACTGCCTTTAGTTATTACTTTACTTTACCTGCTTCAAAAATTTATATACCCAAAATTTAAAAAGGTAAGAAAGCTGATGGCAGAAATAATATCAAAAGCTACTGAATACCTGAGAGGATTGAATGTATTAAAAGCCTTTAATAAGGAAGAATTATATTTTAATAAGTTTGATGAGGATAATAAAAATAAATTTAAATTGGAAAGAAATATTGAAATAGTCTGGATAGTATTTTTCAATTTTATTATGCTTTTGACCAATTTAATAATAGCAATAATATTTAAAGTTGGAGCTCCGATGCTTGTTAAGGGGTTATTAACATATGGAGCTATAGTAATGTTTATCGAATATGTAAGGCAGTTCTTTTTTCCCTTAATACAGATATCGGAACAGATATCCCAGATTCAGAGATCAATAGCCTCTTTTTCAAGGATTTATAATATGCACACCAAAGAGATTGAGATAAAAAGCGGCGACACTGAAATTGATAAAATAGAAAACAGTATTAAATTTGAAAATGTTTCTTTTTCATACAAAGAAGATGAACCTGTTTTAAAAAATATTAACCTTGAGATACCTACTGGGGAAAAATGGGCAATAGTTGGTGAAACTGGAAGCGGAAAAAGTACTTTAATAAAGCTTTTACTTCGTTTTTATGATGTAGACAGCGGAAAAGTACTACTCGATAGTATTAATATTAAAGATATTAGTATAAAATCATTAAGAAAGGATATTTCATTAATAGAACAGGATTTTTATTTATTTCCTGCTACAGTCATTGACAACATAAGATTGTTTGATAATACAATCAGTGAAGAATATGTAAAAAAAATATGCAAAACAATAAAAATTAATGATTTTATAAACAGTCTGCCCAAAGGATATAGTACCTATTTAAAGGAAGAAGGAAGCAACCTATCGGTAGGAGAAAAGCAGCTGTTATCTATAGCAAGAGCAATGGTGAAAAAGGCTGATCTGGTACTTTTAGATGAAGCCACATCATCAATTGATCCTCATACTGAAAAAATGATTGATAAAGCTATGAATATTTTATTAAAAGATAAAACATCAATAATTATTGCACACAGATTGAATACAATTATTGATGCAGATCAAATTATTGTGCTGCATGAAGGTAAAATATTGGAAGTTGGTTCTCATAAAAGGTTATATGAGAAAAAAGGGTATTACTATAATTTATGTCAAAATCAGTTTGTTGAAGAGTTAGAGGTATAATTATGAAATTTGTGGATAGAATAAAAAGTGAATGGAAGCCTTATAGGAATCGTTTTATTTTATTGCTTTTAATTACAGTAATTTCGGCTGTACTTAGAACTTCTATTCCGTATTTTTTTAAATATATTGTAGATTTATTAAGGGAAAAAGCCCCAGTCAATCAAATAGATGATTATATATATATGATTATAATCCTAAGTGTGGCCAGATTTATACTATATTCATATTTTCAGAGCAACCGTGCTATGATGAATTTTAAGTTTCAGTGGAATGTTAGAAACAGAGCCTTTTCAAGATTGTTAAAGGCAGGAAAGCTTAAATTCCAGCATATTAATATTGGAGAAATTGTCACGAGACTTTCTGATGATACAGAAAAATTAACATGGTTTTTATCCTCTGGAATTTTCAGGGGGCTTGATGCTATACTTATTTTTGGTTTAAGTATTTTTTATATGATAACTTTATCTCCCTTTCTAACTATTTTTTCGGTTTCTACTCTTGCGTTTGTTGTAATTTTTATGTTTGTTTTCAGAACTGTTTTACATAATGCTTACAGCAAACTTCAAACCTCTATTTCGGAGGTTAATGATTACATTAATTCTTCAATAAATGGAGTTTCTATTATTAAGGGTTATAACCGGGAAGAAAATATGAGAGATTATTTTCATCGCCTTGTAAAAAAGAGAAAAGAATATGAAATGAAAGTTGTAAAACTTGATAGAGGAACTATGGTTTTTTATCAATCATTACCCCATATAACTACTATTATTGTAATATTTGTTGGTGGATACAAAGTTATATCTGGAGATATTACTCTGGGGACGCTTGTGGCATTTTTGGGATATATTAAAAATTTAATTCATCCCATGCTGGATATTGGAACATTGTTTGTAAGGGGGAAAAGAGCCTCCGTTTCCAGCAATAGAATTAATAAACTTGAAAATATTGAAGAAGAATACCAGCAAAGGAGTAATAAAATCAGATTTAAAAAAAATATTCTGCTTAAAAATGTTACTTTTGAGTTTGAAGATGAGGTAATACTTAAAAATGTAAATCTAGAAATTAAAAAGGGTGAAAAAATTGCCCTAATGGGAAAAATAGGTTCGGGAAAAAGCTTTTTAAGTCTTTTGATAAGTGGAATTATAAAACCTACAAAGGGTAAAATCTATATTGATGGAGATGATATTAGTAAAGGAAATATCCAGTCTTATCGGGATAAAATTGGATTTGCTCCTCAGGAACCTATTGTGTTTTCCGATACTATTAAAAATAATATTGTAATGGGAGATTCATTGGATGAAACAAGTTTTGATTATGCAATAAACACTTCTCAGTTTAAAGGGGAACTTGACAAATTTGGATTGGGTTTTGAAGAGAAAATAGGTCCAAAAGGGAATACTCTTTCAGGAGGGCAGAAGCAGAGACTTGCTTTAGCAAGAGCACTTTATAAAAAACCGCCAATTCTTATTCTGGATGATATTACTTCGGCACTTGATGCAGAAACTGAGATGAATTTATGGAACGAACTGTTTAGAACTATTCCGGATCAAACTTTGATTCTTGTAACGCATAGACCGAGAACAGCCGAGCTTGTAGATAAAATTATTTTAATGGAAGATGGAAGAATTGTAGAAAAAGGAAACCACAAACAGTTATTAAAAAAAGATTCACATTATAAAGAAATATATGTAGAAATAGCGAATGATAAATAATAAGCTTTATATTTATTCCTTAATTTCCTGCTGAAATAGCTACACTTATTAAGAGCTCTTTTTTTTAAAAAATATTAAAGATGTTGATTAAAGTATCAACCTAATACTTTAAAATAAAAGAGAAGAAATTTGGACATAAAAAAATCTGTATAATGCTTTTCATTAAAATCAAGATTTAATTTAAAAATTATTTTAATAATTTATTGACAAAAACCGAAATTTTTTATATATTTAAGTCGTTTCGTAAAACGAAAGGTAAATTTATATGTTAAAATATCTATTTAAAAATTATGTTAATCCCTTCAAATGGAGATTTGTTTTCGGGGGCATACTTTTAGTCATTAGTTCGATTATGCCTGTTATTTTACCTAGAATACTCATGGAAGCAGTTAATAATGCAATTGAAACTGGTAGAGAAAACAATCTTTTAGAGTATGCTTTAATATATCTTGCATGTTTTATTGTTTTTGTTCTTTCCTCATTTTTTATGGCCTACATATTGGAAAATCTCGGTCAGGATATATTGATTAAATTAAAAACAACTTCATTTTATAGAGTTCTAAACTGGGATTACCATCAATTTACCAAATATTCACCGGGCAAACTGGTAACAAGGATTGAGGGGGATGCTGAAAAAGTACGGTTTTTCTTTACCTTTGCTTTAATAGCAATAATAAAAAGCTTACTTATGTTTCTTGGAATGATATTCATGATGCTTTCGATTAATATTAAATTAACTATGGTTGTTTTGGCTCCCATGCCTTTTGTGATTATATTTCTGATTCTTTTACAGAAATTTGTATATCCAAAATTTAAAAAGGTTAGAGCTATAATGGCCGATATTATCTCAAAAACGACAGAATATTTAAGGGGACTTAATATTTTAAAGGCATATACAAAAGAAGAACTATATATGGATAAATATAATGATAGAAATAAAGAAAAATATAAAACGGAAAGAAATAATGAAATTGCTTTAATAGTATTTTTTAATTTTGTGATGCTATCATCCAATTTGATAATTGCATTTATATTTAAAATTGGTGCCCCTATGCTGGTTAAAGGATTATTAACCTACGGTGCTGTAGTTATGCTTATTAATTATGCAAAACAGATATTTTTGCCTATCAGGAAACTTTCTGGGCAGATAACAAGAATACAGAGATCAATTGCCTCATTTTCAAGAATCTATGAACTACATACCAAGGAAGTAAAAATAAAGAGTGGAGACAAAATAATCGAGAATATTGAAGACAAAATTGAATTTAAAAATGTTAACTTTGCTTACAAAGAGGATGAACCGGTTTTAAAAGGTATAAATCTTAAAATTCCGGTAGGAGAAAAATGGGCTCTTGTAGGGGAAACAGGTAGTGGAAAAAGTACTCTTATAAAGTTATTACTACGATTTTATGATGTGGACGATGGAAAGATTCTTTTTGATGGAATAAACATTAAAGATATTAATATCAAATCGTTAAGAAAAGATATCTCACTAATTGAACAGGATTTTTATCTATTTCCAGCAAGCGTAATTGATAATATTAGATTGTTTGATGATTCAATAGATGAAGGTTATGTAAAAAAAATATGCAAAAAAATAAATATTCATGAATTTATCTCCAATTTACCGAAGGGATATCACACCCATATTATGGAAGAGGGTAATAATTTATCGGTTGGTGAGAAACAATTATTATCCATAGCCAGAGCTATGGTAAAAGAATCTGATATTGTTCTTCTCGATGAAGCAACCTCTTCGATTGATCCCCACACAGAAGAGATGATTGACGAAGCAATGAATATTCTTTTAGAAGATAAAACATCTTTAATAGTGGCCCATAGATTAAATACCATAATAGATGCTGATAAAATTATTGTACTGCATGATGGTAAAATCCACAGAATAGGAACTCATAAAGAACTTTACAACAAAGAGGGCTTTTACTATAACTTATGTCAGAATCAATTTATAGACGAATCGAGTGGTTAATATGAAATTTTCTGAAAGAATAAAAAGTGAATGGAAACCTTATAAAAAAAGATTTTTCTTTCTACTCTTAATTACAGTTATTTCTGCCTTTTTAAGAACTGCAATACCTTATCTATTTAAGGATATAATTGATCTTTTAGAACAAAAAGCTGCTATTTCACATGTAAAACCTTATATTACAATGATAATTATATTTGCAGTTTCAAGGTTTGTAATATATTCATATTTTCAGAGCAATAGAGCAATGATGAATTTCAGATTTCAGTGGAATGTAAGAAATAGGGCTTTTTATAATTTATTAAAGGCCGGGAAATTAAAATTTAAGGACACAAAGATAGGAGAAATTGTAACAAGACTTTCTAACGATACAAGAAAACTTACATGGTTTTTATCATCCGGTATTTTTCGAGGGTTGGATGCAATTCTTATTTTCGGGTTAAGTATGTATTATATGATTAAACTGTCACCTCTTTTAACAGTTTTCTCTGTTTTAACCTTAACTCTTGTTATCATTTTTATGTTTATATTCAAAACACCTTTAAACAGGGCAAATAAGAAACTTCAGGAATCTATTTCTGTAGTAAATGATTATATAAATTCCTCAATTAGTGGAGTATCCATTATTAAGGGATACAACAGAGAAAAAAAATTAAAAAAATATTTTAAAAAACTTGTTAAAGAGAGAAAAGAAGATGAAATGAGGGTCGTTAAATACGATAGAGGGACAATGGTTTTTTACAGAGCTTTGCCCCGAATTACAACTTTACTTGTCATGTTTGTTGGGGGATATCTTGTTATTGAAAACGAGATTACTCTCGGAACTCTTGTAGCTTTCTTTGGCTATATCAGAAATTTAATCCAGCCTATGCTTGATATTGGTACATTATTTTTCAGAGGGCAAAAAGCAGCTGTATCAAGTCGTAGAATTTCCAAGCTTGAAAGAATTGAAAAACAGTCTTTAGAAGGCGGTAAATATATTCCTTTTGAAAATAAAATTGAGTTAAAAAATGTTACTTTTAAAATTGATGATATTGAAATATTAAAAAATATTAATTTAACTATAGAAAAAGGTGAAAAAGTAGCTGTAATGGGAAAAATAGGTTCTGGGAAAAGTTTTCTATCACTTCTTTTAAGTGGTGTTATTACACCTACAGAAGGAAAAATGCTGGTAGATGGAATAGATATTACAGAGGGAGATATAAAATCTTACAGAAAGAAAACCGGGTATGCCCCCCAGGAACCTATTGTTTTTTCAGATACAATAAAGAATAATATTGTGATGGGAGATGAAACAAACGAAAAGAGATTCAACTATTCAGTTAAAACCTCCCAGTTTAAAGCCGAACTTGAAAAGTTTGGGTTTGGATTTGATACAAAAATCGGACCTAAAGGTAATACTTTATCGGGAGGACAGAAGCAGAGGCTTTCTTTGGCAAGAGCTCTATATAAGAAACCACCAATACTTATTCTGGATGATATTACCTCGGCACTTGATGCAGAAACAGAAATGGACTTATGGAAGGATTTATTTAGGACGATCCCGGATCAGACATTAATTCTTGTTACACATAGACCTAAAACAGCGGAACTTGTGGATAAAATTATTATGCTTGATGATGGAAAAATAGTTGAAAAGGGAGAGCATAATGATTTAATAGAAGAGGATTCCTTATATAAAGAAGTTTATGTTTAAAGAGTATTATTAAAGGATATAAAATGGAAAATAAGAAAGTAATAATTGTAGGGGCTTCATCAGGTATAGGTAGATGCCTTGTATACAAGTTTTCACAAAATGGACATGAAGTTGGCATGGCAGCAAGAAGATTTGAGTTGTTAAAGGAGATATCTGAAGAGATTGATACAAAAAGTTACATAAGAAAAATGGATGTTACTAAGCTGGATGATGCGAGAGCTAAATTAAAGGAATTAATAGAAGAAATGGAAGATGTTTCTACAATAATTTTAAATGCTGGAGCCGGAAGAAGAAATCCCAAATTAACATGGGAAGATGAAAAAGTAGCTGCTGAAACCAATGTTATGGGATTTACTGCCCTGATTAATACTGCTTTTCACTATTTTAAAGAGAAAAGAAGGGGGCATATAGTTGGTGTTTCATCTATAGCTGGATTATGGGGAAACAGATACGGTCCAGCATACAGTGCATCAAAATCGTATGTATCCAAATACCTGGACGGTCTAAGAAATAAATCGATACATAATGGTTTAAATATAGATGTCACAGATATAGTACCCGGATTTGTGGATACAAAAATGGCACAGGGGGAGCATATATTTTGGAAGGCATCAGTAAAAACAGCAGCTGATCAAATTTATAAAGCAGTAAAAAAGAAGAAAAAAAGAGCTTACATTACAAAAAGATGGGGGATTATAGCTTTTTGAATTAAAATTATTCCGGATTTTATATTGGAAAGGTTATAATTGTAATAGTTTAAAAATTTTGGAGTTAATATGGATCTAAACATATTGGGACTTATTGTAGGATTTTCGTTGATTTTAATACTGAATTCAAAAAAAATCAAACTAGATATGTGGATATCACTTCTTGTGGGGTCCCTTGTTATTGGGTTATTTTCTCTTTCAATTGGGGATGTCTCTAAGGCTTTCTTATCTACTATTCAGGAATCTCTTACTATCAGGTTATTTTTTATCATTCTTTTAATAAGTGGTCTTGGATATATTTTAAAAGAAACAGGGGATTTTGATAAAATGATAAAATCTCTAATAGCTATAATAAAAAATACCAGAATATTAACCATGGTGATCCCTGCATTGATAGGAACTCTATCAATTCCCGGAGGTGCAATTCTTTCAGCTCCGATGATAGAAGAGAGCGGGAATAGGATAAACTTACGTGATTATAAAAAAACTACAGTAAATCTTTTTTACAGACATATATTTATTTTTATCTATCCTCTTGTTGGATCCATTATTCTAACGAGTGAAATGTTTGATGTTAGTAAATTTTTTATTATTAAGTATAATTTCCCAATTATGGTAGTGGGATCAATTGTAGGATATTTTGTATTTTTCAATAAAAATAATACCCATACAAAAAAGGATAATTCAGAAAATGCAAAAATTAAAAAGAATTTTATTAAATTTATTTATAGTTTCCTGCCAATTCTTATCATAATATTTATGGCATTGATTTTAAAAGTACCATTTATCATTTCCATAGTTGTAGGTATAGCTATTGCTTTGGGTAAAAATATGACAGAAAAATCTGGTCGATTTAAGCTTTATTTCAAAAGACTGAGGGATTTTATATTTGAGGGTATAAATTACAAAATGGGATTTTTAATAATTGGAATTATGTTTTTTAAATCAATTTTGAAGCAAACAGGGGCCGTGTCTGATATATCGGTTCTTTTTAAGCAGACTAATCTGCCTCTGTTTATTTTGATAATTATCATGGGTTACATTACAGGATATCTATCGGGAATGACTTCTGCTGGGCTGGGGATATTAATTCCGATTTTTAAACCAATGATTCCCCAATCCAATCTTGGACCGTTTATAGCTCTTCTATATACTTCAATTTTTATGGGATATTTGATATCCCCATTGCATTTATGTTTTGCTTTAACCAAAGAATATTTTGATTCAAATTATAAACCGGTATATAGACTTATGATTATTCCTACACTTGCTGTAATAGGAACGGCAGTAATACAGTTGTTTTTATAAAATAAATAAATTTGGAGTGTTTCTCACAATAGGGAAGTAAAATGTCTATTAGAAAATTAAATAAAAAAGATCACTTTAAATTAATGAAATATTTATCTAATGAACCGGAAATTAATCTCTTTATCATCGGCAATATAGAAAATTATGGATATGATAATAAATATTTAAATATATGGGGCGAATTTGATAAGGATAACAATTTTGAAGCTGTGATTTTAAAATTTTATAAATTTATCATAATTCATTCTGATAGGAGTAATTATAAAAAACAAGAAACTATCTCAATTTTAAATCAACACGATTTTGATGCCATAGCCGGAAAATTTAAAATAATTAGAGAAATTGAAAAATATATGGGTGATCTTAAAATTACCAGTCATATTTATGCAAAATTAGATTCAAATGATTATTTGAATCTAAATAAACCAGCAAATTCAAAATTGATAAAAGTGAATGAGAATAATTTAAAAGAGGTTAAGAAAAATCAATTTGAATTATTTGAACATATTAAAGAATTCAATGATTTTGAATCATCAAAAAAATCTTTTATCAATGAAGTAATATCGGGTTCAAAAAGGGTTTATCAATTAGAATATGGTAATAGAGTTGTTGCAACTGTTTCTACAACATCTGAAAGCTCACAATCAGCTATGATTGTAGGTGCTGCAACCCATCCAAAATTCAGGAATAAAGGATATGCAACTTATTTAATTGGGAAGTTAAGCAAAGATATTCTTGATGAGAATAAAACCGTGTGTTTGTTCTATGAAAACCCTAAAGCCGGATCTATTTACAAAAAATTGGGCTTTAAAGAGATTTGTAGATGGGGCGTGCTGACAAAATAAACCAGTTAGTTGTTCATTATGACTTTGCACCGGACTTGCTACTTATATATAAAATGCATATAACATTATCTTTCTGGTAGTTTAATTATCAAACATTGTAATATATTTTACAATATTCAAATATTCATTTTACAATTAATGAATCTCTTTAAAAGTGGACTTAATTCTTGAGTTTTTTATTGACTTTTTATCCATATTTAGTAAAAATAAATCTACAGGACAAACTTGGAGATGATATATGGGAGTAGATTTTTCTTTAACTAATTTTTTCGAAAATATTATAGATTTTACATCGGGATGTACTGAACCAGCTGCTATTGCTTATAATTCAAGTATTGCAGGAGATTACTTACAAAAAGATGCAAGTAATATAAAAATAAAAATTGATAATTTAACATATAAAAATGCCTTCCGTGTTAAAATACCGAATTCTGATGGTAAAAAAGGTACAAAATGGGCATTTTTATTTGGTTTTCTAATATCCGAGCCATCTCTAAAACTGGAAATATTTAATTTGTTGGATGAGAAAAAAATTGAAAAAGCCAAAAAATTAAAGGATAAAATCGAAATAGAGATCGAAAATATTGATAAACCTCATTTATACATTGAGACAGTAGCAAAAAATAAAAAAAAGAAAATAAGAGTCATAACAAAAACAGATCATACAAATACTGCAGTTTTTCTAAACGGTGAAATTGATAAAGATTTTGATAGAAAAATTGAAGATAATGGAAAAAATATACCTGAGAAATGGTTTGATTACAGAAACTGGGAATCAATGATAAATAAAGTATATTCTAATAAAAAACTTCTTGAAAAGTTTAAAAAAGGAGCAGAATTTAATTTGAATGCAGCTAAAGAAGGAAAAAAGTATATTCATAATACCGATGATTACGGGGTTTCGGGGGCTGTTTATTCCAGAATGAATGGCGATAGTATTCCGGTTATGAGCTGTGCCAAATCCGGTAATAAAGGGCTAACCAGCATTATCCCTGTTATCAAAAAAGGTGAGAAATTAAATGTTAGCGAAGAGAAAAAAATAAAAGCTGGTATATTATCATATATGGTATCAGGATTATTTTCGGCAAAATTTGGGAATATATCTTCTATTTGCGGATGTATATATGCTGCTGGATGTGGAATTATTGCAGGAAGTTTATATCTTGAAGATAGAATAAATCTGTTTTTTGACTGTTATAAGAACTATATGGCTTCAGTTGCGGGAATTTTTTGTGATGGGGCTAAAGGGGGTTGTGCAATGAAGACCTCCAATACAGTATTATTTGCAGATAAAGCAATTGAATATGTAGAAAAAAATTTTATTATTTCCCCCGAAGATGGTTATCTTGGTAAAAATTTAATAGAAACTATTGAAAATTTGAAATCTTATAATAAATACTTTAAATTATTTGATAAAAATACAATTGAAATATTAGAGAAAAAAAAGAAAAAAGTGGATAAGTGTAAATAAATATGTTAATAGAAAATAAAAAAGATGCTTTTGGTAAATATTTTCAGGATATCTATAAGGATAAAGATACTTACGGGCTGGTTATTGAGAGAGATGATGGATATATAGATATAGATACATATGATTATTTTTCTGGTATAGAATACTGGCCGGAAAGACAGAAAAAAATGCTAAAATATATCCATGGGAAAGTTCTTGATATAGGTTGCGGTCCCGGTAGTCATATAATGGAATTAAGGAATAAAGGATATGATGTTTATGGAATTGACAACTCAAAAAATTCTGTTGATATTTGTAAAAAAAGAGGTTTGAAAAATATATTTTGCGTGGATATAGAAAATATCGATAAAAATTTTGGTCATTTTGATACT
>CAZMFS010000027.1:880-11921 GCA_964565585.1 uncultured bacterium | reverse complement strand
CGGATGTTTATAATAGAATTCAGGCGGGAACAAAAGCAACAACTTTAGGTTTTATGACATTAACCCTGGGAGTTGGTATTAATCATCCTTCCTGGCTGTTAAAATGTATAATAATAATACTATTTATTGCTTTTACTAATCCGGTAAGCAGTTCTGTTCTTGCTAAGGCTTCTTATAGAAGAGGAGTAAATCCAAGAGAGGAGAATGATAATGAATAGTATACATATTGCTTCGATTTTTATTTTAATTATTTTTCTTTTATCAATTCTTGCTATTGAATCAAAAAATATATTAAAATCAATACTGTTTTTATCTGCGGCCTCAATTTTTACTGCTTTAGTTTTTGTTGTTTGGAAAGCTCCGGATGTTGCAATGACAGAAGCAGCAATAGGAGCAGGCTTTACAACTTTTTTATATTTTATTACTTATTTTAAAGTAAAAAAAATGAAAAAGGAGAATTAAAGTGAAAAAGTTTTGGGCAATAATTATGGTTTTAATTTTATTGTATTTTTTAGGAGCAGGATTATCTTCTGATTTAAAAATTGGGAAAAAAAATGATTTGTCGAAAAAATCAGGTAATGTTTACATTAATAGAAATGTTAATTCCGATAATCCCCATGAACAAATAAGCAAAAAGATTTATAATAGAAAGCAGAATATTGAAAATAATTCAGCAAATACAGTTACCTCTGTAATAGTAGACTATAGAGCAATGGATACGCTTGGTGAAGTTACAGTTTTATTCTTGGCTATTGCAGGTGTAATTGCTCTTTTAGATTCGGGTAAAAATAAAAAAAGGATAATATTTAAAAAACCAAATTATATACTAAATGTTTCCAGTAAATTATTGTTACCTTTAATTATCATGTTTGGTTTTTATATTTTTATACACGGTCATTTAACACCTGGGGGTGGTTTCCAGGGTGGTACCGTAGTTGCAGCTTCTGTTTTGCTTATGTACTTTGCACAGAATAGTTACAATATTAAAAGCGATAAATTAAAAATTCTTGAATCTCTTTCGGGACTTAGTTTTCTTATAATAGGATTATTAGGAATATTTATTATGGGAGATTTTTTGGAAAATTTTTTAAATTTAGGTGTAATGGGTAAACTTTTTAGTGCTGGAATTGTACCAATAATATATATCTTGATTGGATTAAAAGTAAGTGCGGAACTAAGCAATGTAGTGCATAAATTTATGGGAGAGGAATAATTATGTCTAATATACTTAATAATTGGACCTTTATTTATGGTCCACTTTCAATTTTTTTAGTTGGTATTTATGGGTTATTAACCCAGAAAAATCTCTTTAAATTGATAATATCTATAAATATTATGGATCTAGGGGTTAATTTATATATTATTTCTTTGGGTTATGTGGAAAATGCGCATGCTCCAATTTATAATTCAATTCTGGATTCTACTTCTAGTAAATTTGTAGATCCGGTTCCTCAAGCACTTGTGCTTACTTCTATAGTTATTTCGGTTGCTGTTACCGCATTTGTTTTGGCATTATTAATTAAAAATTATAAAAAATATAAAACTCTAGATTTTATAAAAATTAAGGGGATAGAAAATGATCAATGAACCAATATTATTAGTCATAATACCATTATTTTCAGGTTTTTTAGTTCCACTTATTTATCTTATTTCTAAAAAAGCAATAAAGTTTATACCTGTTATGGCAATCTTTTTGAATATATTTGTTGTCTATAAGTTAATTAATATAAATTTATTTACTTTAAAGTATTATACAATAGGAGGATATAAAGCTCCTTTTGGAATAAATTTATTATTCAATACTCAAACAGGTGTAATTTTATTGGGTATAAATATTGTAGGATTACTGGCTTTATTATTTTTTGCTAAAAATGAATTTGATATAGGTAATTCATTTGCTTATACTCTTGCATTTTCAATAGGGATGGCTGCAGTAAACGGAATGGTTTTGACAGGAGATCTTTTTAATTTATTTGTTTTTATGGAACTTTCAGCCATTGCAGGTTATATAATTGCGGTTCATAAGAAAGGTTATTATGCATCTTTTCTTTATGTAATTATTTCTACAGTCGGTTCTTTATTATTTTTATTAGGTACTATAACAATTTATAATGTTTCCGGTACTTTAAATATGGCTACTGTTACAAAAAACATGGGGAGTTTAACTCCCAACTTTCTTCTTATATTAAGTGTCTTATTTATTGTATCTTTAAGTTCTGAATCCGAGCTTCTTCCTTTAAATGCATGGGTGCCCAAAGTATATAAAAAAACAAGTGTAACCGGTTCAATATTTTTTGCATCAATATTTTCAACAGCAGCGCTGTTTGCTGTCATCAAAGTTTTAGTACTGGTTTTTCAGGGTGATTATAATTATATTTTCAACGTTTTAACAATTATAGGGTTAATTACTCTGGCAATCGGAGAATTTGTAGCATTTAAACAAAAAAATATAAGAAAAATGATTGCATATTCATCAATAGCCCAGGCAGGATTAATCATCTCTGCAATTTCTATTTCAATGGCAGATGGAGCAATTAAGAAATCCATCTTCAATGCTGCTATTTTTCAACTTTTTAATAATATTTTTGCAAAAGGATTAATTTTACTTGGAGTAGGTTTAATAGGTTATTATTCTTATGAAAAACTAAAAGGTATAGGTACCAAAAGAAAGATTGCTACAGGTCTTATAAGTATCGGTGCATTATCAATTGTTGGTATGCCACCTTTTGCTGGATTTTGGAGTAAAATTTATCTAATAAAATCTTTAATATCAAACAATATGAATATTTATGTATCAATTTTTCTAATTTCTGCTGTCTTTGAAGTTTATTATTATTTCAGATTTATTCAAAATTTATATTTTGAGAAAACAGAATTAAAATTAAAATTATCTAAAATATCTCTGCTATCTTACTCCATGATGGCTGTATTATCTTTTATACTTATTTATATAGGATTTAATCCCGATACAGTAATGAAATCAATTTCAGATATTTTCACAGGAGGAATTATATGAACGTATCATCCTTAATAATAATTGCAGGTTTAATGTCAATTGTTATCTATTTTATTTCTAAATTTAACTGGAAATTAGGAACCGCATTACAAACTATAACTTTTCTGGTTTTTGGCTATTTTTTATATTCAACTCATGGTGACTCCCAATCAGTATTAAAAATTTTTAACGGGGTTAATTTAAGATTTGCAATTTCTGATTTCAACTACCTATTTTTATTAATAGGGGTATCAGTAATGTTTATAGTTTCTATTTTTTCAATTGATGGAATAAAGAAATTTAAATTTAAACCTGCATATAACTTTTTAATAACTCTAATTTTTGTTAGCATTCTGGGTGTATTTGGTGCTGCAGATTTTATAGCATTATTCATTTTTTGGGAACTTTTAACCTGGGCTGCATTTTTTATAGTTTCTATGGGGAAAAAGTTTTCAAGAAAAGCAGCATTATTATTTTTATTTATGAGTATGATTTCAGCATATTTTTTGATTACAGGTATAATCACTATAAACAATACAATAGGAAGTTTCACCTTTGAAGCTTTAATAAATAATTATGATTTATTAACCTATTCTATAAAAATAAAAATACTAATTTTCTTTTTAATAGCTGGTTTAATAAAGAGTGGAATTTATCCATTTCATATATGGGTTCGAACAACACATGGTGAATCTCCACATACATTTTCACCTGTTTTATCTGGTTTGTTATTAAAGTTTGGTTTTTACATAATTTATTTAATCTCAATATTCTTTCCAATTTCCTATATTATTTCAAGCAATCCCGCTAAATTAATATCAGAAATTCCGGGAAGTACTTTTTTTGCATATTTAGGGGGAATAAGTATTATTGTCGGTACAATATCTGCTATCCTTCAAAATGATGCTAAAAAATTAATTGCTTTTTCATCTGTAAGTCACGGAGGTTATATATTACTGGCATTTTCATTTGGCACCAGTTTAGCATTTGCCGGTGGTTTAGCACATATAATTGTTCATGCTTTAACTGCACTTGGTATGTTTTTATCAATTGGAGCAGTTTATTATAGAACTGGAACTACTAAAATTGATGAAATGGGTGGATTGATCAAAAATATGCCCGTTACTTTTACTACCTATCTTGTATCAATTATTTCTCTGGCGGGGATTCCTCCACTTGTTGGATTTGTTTCAAAGTGGCTTATTTATCAGTCTTTAATTGTTAGGGGTAGCTATTTTCTAGCTTTTGCTGCATTTTTTGGTTCTATAGGTTCATTTATGTATGTATTTAGGCCATTAGCAGGAGTTTTTTTAGGACAAAGACCCAAGAGATTTGAGAATGTTAAGGAAGTTCCGGTTTTTATGCAGGTTAGTATGCTAATTGTAACTTTATTAACTGTATTATTTGGTGTTTTACCGGGTTTAATACTAAAACCGATTGCTTATATGCAGCAACAAATTGGAATTAAACCTATCAAAGCTTCATTATATAAATTATTTACAGAATTAACTACTTTAGATATGGTTATAGTTTTCTCCGTATTTTCAGCAGGTTTCATAGTTGCTTTAATTGTGTTTATGTTATTTGCAAAGCCTACAAAAGTAAAACAGCATGAACAATATACTGCTGGAGAAATCGTTCCTGAACTTCAAACACAACCTTCTATATATCATTATGCAAAAAATTATTATAAACCATTTGCAAGAATATTTGAAAAATTTCCTTCTCTTGAGAATTGGTATAGAAAGTGTGCGAATTACCTATCAAATATATTTGAAATATTTGAAGAGTTTTTTTATAAGGAAAGTATTAATGGATATATTTGGCTAATTACTCTAACATTTTTGATAGTACTATTTATAAGGTGGTTCTAATATGATATTAAATATAATACTAAAAGGGCTAATATTACTACTAGGAGCCTTTATTTTCCAGGTTTCCTTAAGTGGTTTTTCCAGAAAGGTTGTAGCGAGGATACAGAAACGATATGGTCCCGTCTTCTGGCAGAATTTTAGAGATATTTTTAAGTTTCTATTTAAAGAAACATCAATATCACACGGTTTTATTTTTGATTTCGGGGTATTAATGGCTTTTGGTGGTACAATGGCTACTTTAATATTTTTGCCATATGGATCATTTGAAGTAATACCGGGTCAAACCAATTTTATAGTAGTTATCTATTTGTTAGCAATAGGTTTATTAGGAATGGCTATGAGTGCTGTTGGATCTGCTAATCCCAATGCTTCAATAGGTATTTCAAGAGCTTTAACCCAGATGCTTGGATATGAGCTACCTTTTTTAATTGTTGCTCTTGTAATTATGTATATTAACAAATCTTCTTCACTGGGAGTTTTGGTACAAAATCAGATACAAAATGGCTGGAATATATGGTCGATGCCAATCGGAGCTGGTGTTGCCTTTGTTAGTGTAATGGGAATGCTTGGTAAAAAACCTTTTGATTCGCCTATAGCACCTGCTGAAATTGCCTCAGGACCTTTGGTGGAATACAGCGGTAAATATTTAGGAATATTAATGATTCAGCATGATTTTGCAACTGTAATTGAAGTTGGATTATTTGTTAATTTATTTCTTGGAGGAGGACAAACTGTAATTGGATTTGCCATTAAATACATTGTAGTTTATATTCTAATGGTAATTATATCTTCCTTTTTGCCAAGATTTAAGGTTGAAGAAAGCGTTAAATTCTTCTGGAAATGGGGACTTTCTCTAGCATTAATACAAGCTATTATAAGTCTTGGAATATATTTAATATAAATAAAAGGAGTTTTATTTATGTATACAAAAAAATTAATGAAAAAAATAAAAAATATAATAAGAGGTCATTCTCTTTTTATGCTTCATTACTGTACAGGCTGTGGGGCTATCGAACTACCTCCTACTATGACATCAAGATTTGATATGGAGCGTCTAGGAATTGCCCCTATGGCTACCCCAAGACAGGCTGATATCTTGCTTGTAACGGGCTATTTGAGCGTTAAAACACTTCGAAGGGTTATTTATACATATGAACAAATGCAATCACCTAAATGGGTAGTAGGTTTTGGTTCCTGTACAATAAATGGAGGAATTTATTATGACTCTTATTCAACAATAAATGAACTTGATCTTTATCTTCCTGTTGATTTATACATTGCTGGATGTATGCCAAGACCTGAAGCAATAATTAACGGTTTTAGCAGATTAATTGAAAAAATTGAAAATGATAATGCTGATGGGTGGAAACATTACCGAGACAATCGTAAATGGTATAAGAAAAACCAGAAACATGTTTTGGGCGATAGTTTATATACAACAAGGTAAATAGGAGGTTATTTTGGATCAAACAAATTTAATAAAAAAGATTACATCTGAATACAATATTAAAGAAAGTAATTTTTCAAAAATAGATAAACAGCAGTTCAAAGTTAAACTTAATAATAATCAAGTAATTAATTTTTTAACATATTTAAAAAATATTGGATTTTGGCAGTTATCATTAATTACAGCAGTAGATTGGATTGATGATAATAAATTTGAAATAGTCTATAATCTTGTCTCCTGGGAATTAGAACAGCATATTATAGTAAAAACATTAATACCAAGAGAAAATCCCAGGATAACATCGGTAATAAATATTTGGCCTGTAGCTAAATATTATGAATGGGATGTTAATGAGTATTTTGGGGTTATTTTCGAGGGAAATCCAAATAATGGGAAAGAATTATTTTTGGAAAATTGGGAAGAAATGCCTCCAATGAGAAAAGATTTTGATCCATTGGAATATTCTAAAAAGAAATATCCCGAAAAAGAGTATAAAAATTTCAAAATGAAAAGAAAAAGAGAGGTAATAGAATGAAAGAAGTTAAACTATTTCACGGTCCAAATCATCGTGGAATGCACGGTAATTTTTCTGTTCATTTAACTGTAGATGGAGATACGGTTAAAAAAGCTAAGCCAAATCCAGGGATGCTTCACAGGGGATTTGAAAAATTAATGGAGAGAAGATTGTGGATGTCAAATATCGCTCTAATTCCGAGGGTGTGTGTTCCCGAACCAGATATAAACGAGGCCGTATATT
This sequence comes from uncultured bacterium, assembly GCA_964565585.1. Classification (GTDB taxonomy): domain Bacteria; phylum Macinerneyibacteriota; class Macinerneyibacteria; order Macinerneyibacteriales; family Macinerneyibacteriaceae; genus Macinerneyibacterium. The sequence goes on along the minus strand of CAZMFS010000027.1, from coordinate 4,848 downwards.
CTATGGCAGTTGAAAAAATTGAAAAATTGGAAGTCCCTGAAAGAGCTCAGTATTTACGTGTATTGATTCTTGAATTAGCAAGAATTGCGATTCATATGATGTCTATTGGTGGTATTGGAGGACCAACAGGAGTATATACAGCTCCCAATTGGGCACTTACCGAAAGAGATATGATTCTTGATATCTTTGAAAAAATTAGCGGACATAGAATATACCATATGTATATCGTTCCCGGAGGAGTTAGACAGGATGTTAATGAAGAAATTTTAAATTTAATAGAAGAAACTATTGATGATATAGAAACCAGATTACAAGATTATCATGAGATAATATTTGAAAGTCCGATAATACATAAGCGTTTGAAAGGTACCGCTCCTTTAACTAAAGAGCAGGCTTTAAATTGGGGAGTTACAGGACCCGGTTTAAGGTCAACAGGTGTTAAATATGATGTAAGGAAAAAATTTCCTTATCTTGTATATGATAAACTGGACTTTGAAATACCAACCTCTGAAAAATCAGATGCTTTTACCAGACTTTATTTGAAATATAAAGAAATTAAACAGAGCATGAAAATTATTAGACAGATACTAAATGATATTCCTAAGGGAAATATTAGAAATAAGTTAACCGGTACTGCATTAAAATGGAAAGTTAAAAAAGGTGAAGCTTATGGTAAAGTTGAAAGTTCCAGAGGAGAGTTTGGATATTATGTTGTATCTGATGGTGGAAGATATCCCTATCGGATCCAGGTAAGAGGAGCTTCCTATCCACAGGGGTTGTATGGCATTGAAGCAGGATTGCCGGGCACCAGACTTGAAGATGTTTCAATATGGTTAGATACAATGGGAGTTTGTTCTCCTGAAGTAGATAGATAAAATGGAGGGTTCTAGTTATGAATAAGCCAAAATCAAACTTTTTTGCACCTTTTAAAGGTGTTAAATATATGATTCAGAAACCTGTAACTATACGTATACCGAAAGAAGAACGTAAAGCACAAAAAAGATACAGGGGGTTTCATACAAACGATTGGGAAGAGTGCATCGGCTGTGGAACATGTGCTGATATATGTCCTACTGATGCTATTAATATGGAAAAGGTACCTGATTTCGATGCTCCAGAAGGAGAAAAGGATGAGAGACCTGTTATTGATTACGGTAGATGCTGTTTCTGTGGTTTTTGTGTTGATATATGTACAACAGGTTCCTTAAAAATGAGCAGAGATTATATATATATGGATGAAGATGCAGACACATTTTTGTATATACCCGATGAAGAAGGGTTAAATAACAATTATCCAGAAGAAGGTTATGAAAGAAACGAAGAAACCGATCTCTTAGATCTTGAAAGAATCGTTATGAGACATGCTAAACCAGAAGAGAGAAAAGATTCTTTTCTTGAATATGTAAAAGGATTTAGTAAAGAAGAAGCAAAAAGAGAAGCTGCAAGATGTGTTGAATGTGGAATCTGTACTGATAGATGTCCTGCTCACATGGATATCCCCGAATACATTAATACTATCTGGGATGATGATCTAGAAGAAGGGATTGAATGGATGTATGAAACCAATCCTCTTCCAAACATATGCGGAAGAGTCTGCACACATAAATGTGAGGATGTATGCGCAATATCTCATCGAGGTGAACCTATAGCAATTAGATGGTTAAAACGCTATATTGTAGATAATGCTCCAGAAGATAAATATCAAGATGTTGTTCTTTCAAAAGTAAGTAAAGAAGGAGAAGGAAAGATAGCAGTAGTTGGAGCTGGACCTGCTGGTTTGAGTGCTGCTTATTATTTAAGAACAATCGGTTATAAGGTTGATATTTATGAAAAAGAAGAATTAGCCGGCGGTGTGATGCGATACGGGATACCCCGATATAGATTACCCGATGAGGCTATTGATAAAGATATATCATTTATTAAGAAAATTGGAGTCAATATACACTTAAATACAGAAATAGGCAAAGATATTAAATTTGATAAATTAGAAGAAGAATTTGATGCCGTATTTTTATCAACCGGATTTATGGAACCAAGATATTTGAAAATAAAAGGTTCTGACCATCCCGATGTTATAGCAGCAATGGATTTTTTACCAAAAGTTAGAGATTTCGTAAGAGATAAAAATACGATGCCGGAAGTTGCTGAGAAAGTTGCTGTTATCGGTGGCGGAGATGTGGCATATGATGTAGGTAGAAGTGTAGCACGTCTGCAGGAAATAAAATATGGAAAAGTTAATGTTACACTCACAGCTCTAGAAAAGAGAGAAGACCTTCCTGCAGGTGAAGATGAAATTGAAGAAGGAAAAGAAGAAGGTCTTAAAATGTATCCTTCATCCGGTCCTGTAGAAATTGTTGTTGAAAATAATAAAATTAAAGGTTTAAAAACAGCAGAATGTATTTCACTATTTGATGATAAAGGAAATTTTAATCCTCAGTTGAATAAGGATAATACCGAATTTCATGAGGCAAGCCAGGTATTTGTTTCGATAGGACAGGCACCTAATTATGATTATCTACCTGAAAAGATTCAAAAGGAACTGGATTTTAAAGGACCTCAAATTAGGGTGGATAAGAATACATATCAGACATCTATCGATTGGTTATTTGCCGGTGGAGATATTGTTAATGGACCTGATATAATTAATGGTGTAGCAGACGGTCATGATGCGGCAAAAGCTATTGATGATTACCTAAGAAAGAAATAAATTATTAACTAATTGAAACATGATTTAGAATAAAATTATTAATTAAATATAAAAAGGGAGTGAAAAGATATTCACTCCCTTTTTTTATAATTTTTATAGATAAATCTTTATATTAAAATTTACCAGAAAGTACTGTATAAATTTTCTTCTATTTCTTCATCAATTTCTTTGGGTTCAATATCCCTCGGTTCTGGATACAATTCTTCCAGATATTGATTGTATTCTTCTTTTCTTTTTCTATGCAGGAAATTTTTAGCAACTGTAGGAAATAATTCCAGTAAAAGTTTTTCCTCTCTATTTTGGGCAAGTTTTTGAAAACCGCAATCACTTAACTTAGGGTTTTCCTGTTTTTGATAATTTTCAGTATCATATGGTATTTCTTCTCTAATACCGCAGATTTTTTCTCTAAAATCCGGGTCTATTGGGAAAGGTGTTTTACCGTATTTTCCAAGAATTAGGTCCTGAAATTGCTTTGTGGTTCTACTATACATAGGTTTCCCTTTTTCTATATTAAGTAAGCTATAAACTGCCTGACTTCCAACTATCTGACTTGTAGGGGTAACAAGAGGAGGACAGCCTGCATCAACACGGACTAGTGGGACAAGTTTCAATACATCGTCCATTTTATGATCCAATTTTGATTGTTTTAACTGAGCAAGCATATTGGTATACATTCCGCCAGGAATTTCTGCTTCCTTAACATTTTCATTGGGTGGAGGAAAATTAAAATATTCTTCAATTTTTTGTGTGGTTTCCAATAACTTATCAAATTTTTTATTTTTTGCATATTCGATTGCTCTATCAAATAACTTATCAACCTCTGGTTCTAACTTATCAGAGTTAATATCAAATTTTTTAGGGAACATTCCGGTACTATCAAAATCCTTCAGTTCTTCACGAATTTTAAATAGCTTTTCATTGATTTTAGGTATTACTTCCCTATTAATATTTGTTTCAATATTCAATTTATCTGCAAATATTTGAATTAAGGTATATGAGGGAGCGGCTGGACCTCCTGCAAACGGCGTTAGAACAGTATCAATTATATCCACATCATTTAATAATGCCATTAAAGCAGTAGCAGGACCGTAGCCAGGGGTGGAGTGTGAATGTAGATTAATCGGAAGATCAATGTTTTCTTTTAAAGCTTTTATTAATTTACCGGCAAAATGTGGGGGAATAAGTCCCGCCATATCCTTTATAGTAATTATGTCTGCTCCTGCTTCTTGCATTTCTTTTGCTTTATTAACAAAGTAATCTG
>CAZMFS010000027.1:0-870 GCA_964565585.1 uncultured bacterium | reverse complement strand
ATCTGTATTAAAGAGATCTTTTGGAAGTTTTTTACCTTTTAAAAATGCTTTAGTTTTTTGAAAAAAGCTAAATTTTGGATCCACTGTAAAACATATTGCACAATCAGCTATTCCACCGTATTCCTTTACATATTTTATTGAAGATTTCATGTTGTTAACATCGTTTAATGCATCAAATATTCTCATGATATCCAATCCCTTATTAACTGCAATTTCAAAAAATCCATCAATTACTTCGTCGGGATAGGGATTGTATCCGAAAAGATTTCTACCTCTCGAAAGGGCAGTGACCTTCATATTTTCTCCTATAGAGTCGCTAATAGATTTGAGTCTATGCCAGGGGTTTTCATTTAAGTATCTCATTGCTGAATCCAGTACAGCTCCTCCCCATACTTCAGCTGCATAAAAATTTGCTTTTTTGTATAATGGTAATACTCTGTTTATTTGCTTTTGAGTCATTCTGGTAGCAAATTGAGACTGCTGACCATCTCTTAATGTTAAATCTCTAATTTTGACCTGTTTTTTTGACATATAGGCCTCCTTTTTTCTATTCGTGAATATTTTAACAAATTATTATTTAGTATCAAGAAATATTTATTAAAAACTTAAATAATTTAAAAAGGAAAGTAAATTTGTGTAAATATTTAATAGAATATTACCAGAATTATTTAAAATATTATTATTTAATATATTCATTTCCATTGGTAATATTATAACAATAGTGATTTGTATTACAAGGGTAAAGTTATAATAATTAATCTTTTACTGTAAAATTGTTAATAAAATAAAGTATTAATAACTTATTAAAGCATAAAATTAAAATAATTATTTGTATTTTTTAATTTTTATTATTTTATTGAAAATTTTAAG
>CAZMFS010000026.1:0-12216 GCA_964565585.1 uncultured bacterium | reverse complement strand
TCTAATTCAAGAGCATTCCCTAATAGATTTTTAGTTTGTTTATCAAACTGAAAATTAAATCTGGTTGCAAATCTTATACCCCTTAAAATTCTTGTAGGATCTTCAATAAAACTTATATTATGCATAATTTTAATTATTTTATTTTTTAAATCCTTATAGGCATCGAAATAATCATACAGGTCACCAAAATCATCTTTTGATATAGAAATTGCCATGGCGTTTATAGTAAAATCCCTCCTGTATAAATCGTATTTTAGGGAAGAACTCATTACATCAGGTAGAGCGCCGGGTTTTTTATAGGTTTCTGATCTAGCTGTAGCAATATCTATTTTAAAGTCATCAAAAACCAAAACGGCAGTTTTAAACTTTCTGTGAATAATTACTTTAATTTTATATTTATCCTTCACTCTCTTGGCTACCTTTATACCATTGCCCTCTATTACAATATCAAGGTCGTAGTTCTCCCTATCAAGTATTAAATCTCTTACTACCCCACCTACAATATAAGCCTTATAATTGATTTGGTCCGCAATATTTCCTATATCCTTAACTATTTTATATATTTTTTTGGGAAAATGATATTTAATTTTTGATTTATAATTTTTTACAATTTTCTCCTGGGCAAAATCAGGATATTCTTCCTGTAAAAGGTCCTCAATTGTAACTATACCTTCTAATTTTTTATTTTTCTCCACCAGTATAATTTGATACTGATTGGAAACCATTATCTCTTTAACAGAATTTATATTTTCATCTGGATCCACTGTTGGAATAGAAAAATCTACATAGTCTTTAATTTCTGTATTCTCAAACCCGTGATTTACCAATCTATCAATCTCTTTTTTGGAAATTACACCATAAATTTTTTCCTCATTTAAAACTGGAATGCGAGAATGATTATGAGCAATCATCTTACTCTTAACTTCTGACACAGAATCTGTTACATCTGCTGTTATTACTTCATTTGACATTACCTCTCTAACAGTTGTCCTGTTTAAAAAATATTTATCTATTAAATTATATACCTTTTGTTTAGTTTCTACAAACGTCTTATCTTTAATTAGTGCATATGCAGCATTGGGATGTCCGCCACCTCCAAGTTCCTTGGCTATTGATATTACTTTAATATTTTTTATATTGCTCCGTGTCCAGAAGTATATATTTTTATCCAATCTCACTACAACAAATATTAAATCAAGGGATAATATAATCATTAACCTCTGAACAACAATTGCCAGATTATCCACATATTTTTCCCTTTCAGCAGAACACATTGCAATCTTTAAATTATTTTTTTCATATATATCTGCACTTTCTGCTAGATCATCCATGACAGAAAGCTGTTCTTTATTAAAATCCGTTAGTAAATAATTATTTATAAATGTCAAATCCCTATCTGGAAGCTTCTCAAATAATTTTTTAAAAATATCAACGTCGTTTTCTGTCAAAGAAACATAGGTAAGAAATCCAGTATCCTCATATAAACCAAGCAAATATATTTTTACTTCATCATCAGTTATATTAAAATCTTTATTAAATATTTTTTCCAATAATAGATTAATATTTGCCCCATAAGGTTTATACACATAGTCTTCAGTTTGAATATTTTCGATATTTTCATCCTGATGATGATCATATATTTTTAATATTTTGGCATTTTCTATAATTTCAGTTTTTAACCCGGTTCTTTTTACATTATTATTATCCACAATTATAATTTCATCAATTTTATTTTTCACATCAGAAGCAAACATGTAGTCAAATGGAATTTTTTCATTTTCAATGTAGTTTTTAACCATTCTTTCAATATTATCCGGAAATACAATATTAAAATCAGAATGTAGCTTCCTAGCAGCAATCATAGATGCGAAACAATCAAAATCCATATTTTTATGACCTAAAATAGCCTTCATAAATATCCTTTTAATCTATTCATTTGAATTTAACATAGCTGTATTTATCAATTTTTTTAAACAACTTTTTTCCTATTCCATCTATATTTAATAACTCTTTCATATTATAAATTCTACCATGATTTTGTCTATATTCAATAATTTTTGCAGCTTTTGAAGGACCTATGCCGTTAATTTTTTTTAAAACTTTAAAATTTGCTTTATTTAAATTTATACTGTTTCTCTTTAATTTTTGCTTTCCATCATTTTTAAAGTCCTTTTTTATTTTAGTATTTATTTCATTTGATTTTTTTTTCTTTTTCAGGGTGAAGCTGCTTTTTACAAAAAAAATTATAATTACTATAAAAATAAAAAAATATATATTTCGCCTGAGTATTTTAATATATCTATGCATAAATATATATAATATTTGTTGATATAAACAGTATTAAAATTATTGCAAAAGAAATATAGTCTCTTCTATTAAATTTTAGTTTGACTCTTTTAGTCCTAAAGGCTCCGCCTCTATAAGCCCTGCTCTCCATTGCTTCAGCTAACTCGTCTGCTCTCTTAAAAAAAGAAATAAAAAGTGGAATAAATACAGGTATTAATTTTTTTATTCTCTGAATAATATTCCCCTTCTCAAAATCGACCCCCCTAGATTTCTGGGCTTTAATTAATCGATCAATTTCATTAATAATAGTGGGAATAAAGCGAAGAGCTATAACAAGCATTAGTGATATTTCTTCCACGGGTACCTTTACTTTTTTCAAAGGTTTTAAAAAAAATTCTATTGAATCTGTTAACCTAAGTGGCGAGGTTGTAAAGGTAAGCAGCAATGATGAAAAAATTAATAGATAAATTCTTAATGAAAATAAGATACTATTTTTAATCCCCTCACGGGTTATTATCCAAAATACTTCTTTTCCTTGGGTAAAAAAAAGATTAAAAAATGCAGTTAAAAATATTAAAAGCATTATAGGTTTTAAGCCGTTCCATACAACTTTATAGTTAATATTTGATAAATACAAGATTATATGTAGAAAGGCGAGATAAAATAAATAAACCTCCAGAAATGGATAAACAAATAGTAAAGACATAAAAAGAATTAACCCAAGAAGCTTTGTTCTTGGGTCGAGGGAATGGATGGTTGAATCAATAGGCACATATTGGCCTATAGTTAAGCTACCTATAAATTTCATATCTTTTTGCTTCTATTTGTTTAACCCATAATACTATATTTTATTACTTAATCAACTTTTCTTCTAAAAATTGCTGGTGTATCAAAGTCTTCTTTTTTGTGGTCCAGAGGATTTATCTTTTGAATCTCGTCGAGTTTTTCGTTTTTACCAAAAAGATCATTCGATCTTCTCCCCTTTTTCTTAAACCCCTTTGCAACCACTGTAACTTTTACTTTATCAGCAAGTTCACTATCGATAACTACTCCATATTTCAGATTGTTATAGCCTCCGGTTTTATCTCCTACAACTTTTACTACACGATCCATTTCATTTACATCGAAATCGGGTCCTGCTATAACATTCATCAAAATTTCTTCAGCTCCGTTCATACTTAAATCTTCAACAAGAGGAGTATCTATTGCTTCCTGTGCGGCTTCAACAGCTTTATTTTCACCCTCCCCATGGCCTATACCAATAAATGTTTCTCCTTCAATTTCCATAACTTTTCTTAGGTCATTGAAATCCACATTTATTACACCTGTAGTATCAAGCAGTTCAGCCAGTCCCCTAATAGAATCAAGAAGCACATCGTCCACCATTTTAAAAGCATTCCATAGAGGTATCTTACCATCTTCAATTTCATACAGCCTTTGATTTGGTATAATGATAGTAGCATCCGCAATCTCTTTTAATTTTTCAATACCCTTATCTGCATATTCCTTTCTCTTTTTTCCTTCAAAATCGAAGGGTTTAGTCACAACTGCAATAGTTAGAATATCAAGTTCCTTTGCAATAGAAGCAACTACAGGGGCGGACCCAGTACCTGTTCCTCCTCCCATTCCAGTTGTTATAAACATAAGAGTAGCTCCATCAATTAAATCTTTTAGTTTATCCTTATCCTCTTTGGCTGCTTTTTCACCGATTTCAGGATCTCCTCCAGCTCCAAGGCCATTTGTAAGCTTTTTACCTATAACTGCTTTATATGGAGCAATAGAGTTCTCAAGTACCTGCATATCGGTATTTACAGCAACAAAATCAACCCCTTTAAGCAGTTCCGATTCTATCATATTGTTGATGGCATTACAGCCACCACCTCCAAGACCAAAAACCTTGATATTAACTTTAAACCTTTCTTCATTAGCTTTTTGAATAGTTATCATAACCATCCTCCCTTACTTGTTTTCAAATAAATTATTAAAGAATTCTTTTAATTTCCTAACAAAAGTTGGTAAATCTTCAAACAATCCTCGTTTATAGTATTCTTCATAATGTTCTAAACCGTATTTTAAAACTCCAACTGAGGAAGCATATTCCGGTTTCTTCACATCTAGACCTTCTACTTCTTTAGGATATCCTTTCGCTACAGGTAGATCAAAAATCTGTTCAAGAAGTTTATCAAAACCGTGCAAGTTTGCCATTCCACCTGTAAGTATTATGCCTGCTCCCAGATCCCTTTGGAAATTAATAGTTGTATTTTTGAGTTTAGAATATATTATGTTTGCAATTTCCTCTATTCTTGGGCGTATAATTGCACACAATTCTTCCCTGCTAATCTCTCTTGCTTTTCTACCACCAACTGATGGAACCTCAAACATCTCTTCTCCATCAACATAATCATCTAAAAATGTTGTACCGTATTCTCTTTTAATTTCTTCAGCTTTGTTTCTAGGAGTTCGCAGTACTGTAGCAATATCTTTTGTAACTATATTGCCTCCAATATCTAAAACATCCGTATAAAATAATGCATCTTCTACATATACTGAAATGTCAGTGGTACCCGCCCCCATATCAATAACTATACAACCGAGCTCCGAAGCATCCTTATCCTTTACTGCCAGTGCAGATGCCAGAGGATTAGGAATTATATCATTTAAATAAACACCTACTTTGTTTACACATTTTTCGATATTTTTTATCTGCTGTGTGTTAGCCATCAGTAAATGCATCTTTACTCCCAGCTTAATACCTGACATACCTATCGGTTTCTTTATTTTATCTTCTCCATCAATTTTATACCACCGGGGGATTTCCTTTATAACTCTTCGGGTTTCTGGTAAAGGCTCAACTTTTGTCTTTGCCTGAACAGTAACTCTTTCAATATCATCCTGGGTAATTTCATGTTCTCTCCCAGAAACTACCACGGATCCATGCTCATTCATCCCATCAACATGTCTACCGCTGAACCCTACCCATATCTCTTCTATCTTCTTTCCAAAATGAGCTTCAGCACTACTGATTACCTTTTCGATGTTTTTGGTAGTTAATTCTAAATTTTTAATTAATCCGGAAGATATGCCGCAATTTCCAGTTTTACAGCTCACTTCACCTTTACCTTTTATCTCTATGTTCCCGTTTTCATCCAATCCTCCGATAATGCCTTTAATACTCTGAGACCCTAAATCAAGTGCCATTACAATTTTCTCTTCTTCCATTATCCACCCCCATCTTTATAAATAACATACGGTAAAAATCTCATATCAATTTTATATGTGTTTTGTTTAATTTGGGAAAATACTTTATTAATAAGAAACAGTTTCTGCCCAAATTGATTTCTACCAATATTCAAAGTCAATCTACTATTATTGTTAAGCTTAAATATCATACCAATATCATACTCATTCAACATTATGATCTTTTCAAGCAAATTATATTTATTTTTTTGTAAATTTTTATATTTTTTTAATAATTCTAATTTTTTGTCCAGATAGTCCCTATTCTTTATGAGAGGATAATTTTCTTTTTTGGTTTTGTCAAAAAATTTCCCATCTTCATCAATTAAAAATATTTTATTATTCTTTCTTATAATTGCAATAGCCATCCTCTCGGTAACAGCTACTTCAATTTTATCGGGGAGTTCTCTTTTTATTGCTACCTTTTTAACAGGCTTCAGTTTCTCAATTTTTCCTTTGATTTTATTAATATCCAGTTTTAGAAGATACCTATCTTTAAAATATTTTCTAATTTGTGATTTCTCAACCCGACTTGTTCCAGTTACTGTTATTTGTTTTATTTTAAATTCCTCCCAGTTAATAAGAAGTTTATATAAAACTATTAATGAACCCCCTATTAATATTGTTATAAAAAATATTTTTAAGACTGGTTTTAAATTACTTTTTCTTTTATGTCTTCTCATCATAAACCTTTTCTTTTCTCTTACTAATTCTATTTTTTAACTTATAAATTATATCGTTAACATCACCTGCTCCAAAAGTTATTACAAGTGAATCCTTCTGTAATATTGACAAAAGTAACTCATATCCGGATTCGAGATTTTCTGCATACAATATATCATTTCTTTGTTTTTTTAATTCTTCAAAAAAATCATATGCTGAAATGCTGCTATCCTTTTTTTCAGAAGCAGAATAAATTGGAACTACTATCACTGTTGCATTTATATCTCTTAATATCTTTTTAAATCTTTTTTCAAAATGTTTAAATCTACTAAATCTATGGGGCTGAAAAATTATATAATTATATTTCCTATTATAACTATTATCCAGCGCTCTAAATGTTTTATGGATTTCTGTTGGATGATGGCCGTAATCATCTATTAATATCAAATTTTCATCCTCATATATGATTTCCTGCCTGCGGGACACACCTCTAAACTTATTTAATCCTCTTTTCAGTACTTCATCTTCAAATCCATTATCACTTAAAGCAGAATAAAGCAAAAATGAATTAAATATATTATACTTACCTGTAATTTTTAATTCAAATCTCCTATTATTTCTTTTAAAATAATTAGAATCATAGGAATCAGGTACAAAATCACCTCTATTTAAACCAACGGTTGTTATTTTATCATCACTATCCAGATATTTCTTTATCTTTTTATAAGCTCTGGTTTGAATATAAATTTTCCCTTTAAAACAATTCACAAACTTTGCAAATTTCTTATATAATGCATCCTTGCTTTTATAATAAGATACATGTTCAAGTTCAATATTATTTATGAGGGCAATATCTTTATCAAAAAGCATGAAGCTTCCATCGCTTTCATCAAGTTCCAAAACTGCCCAGTTCCCGCTTCCATAATAACCATTTTTATTCGTCTGCTGTAATGTACCACCAATATAATATGAAGCTTTTTTTCCCTCTTTCTCAAGAAGTACAGAAGCCCCCATTCCCGTAGTAGTAGTCTTACCATGGGTTCCTACAACTACAATTTCTTCTTTATTTTTAAATACCCACGATAAAAACTTTGCTCTTATTTCAGTTTTGATATTTCTATTTTTTGCTTCATTTATTTCAGGATTTTTTTCATCAACAGCGGATGAATAAACAACTTTATCTATAGTTTCAACTACATTATCTCTGCTATGTCCTATAGTAACCTTAACACCCTTCTTTCTAAGTTTTTTTATCTTATTATTTTTTTTAATATCCGACCCTGATACTTTATATCCTTTCTGCAGTGCTATAAAAGCAAGCGCGCTCATACCGCTACCGCCTATGCCGATAAAATGTATATGCTTCATAACAGTTCCTTCAGGATTTTTTTCTCCGGTGAATCAAATCTTATACTCTCGATGTTTTTTTTATATTTCTTCAGATTATCATCTTTCATAAAAAAATCTATTTTTTTCATTAGATTTCTTTTAAGATTTTTATCTTCTTCAACAATTTCTGCTCCTCTGCTGTTTTTAATAATCTTTGCATTATGTAACTGGTGGTTATCCTTTGCATGAGGAAAGGGAATAAGAATAGCAGGAGTCCTTGATTCTATAAGTTCGGCTATTGTCAATGCTCCAGCACGTGTTATAGCCAACCCTGTTTTTCGATAAATATCTCCCATATCACTCACATAATCAAAAAGTTTAATATTATCATACCCACCATACCTTTTAATTAACTTTTTAAAGTTTCTTTTTCCCGCTATCCATAATAAGTTCAGATTTTTTGATTTAAAGTATCCCTCTTCTATTAATTCTTCGGTTGTATTATTCAAAGATAAGGAACCCTGGCTTCCACCAAAAATTAAAATATAATTTTTGTTTCCGTTTCTACTGTTTTTAATTTTTTTTCTTACCGGTATACCGGAAACCTCAATATTTCCTCTTGTTAAGTGTTTTTTGGTTTCTTCAAAACCTACAAATACTTTTTTTGCCCTTTTTGCAAACCACTTGGTTACTCTTCCAGGTAATACATTGGGTTCAAAAAGATAAATTGGAATCCTTCTTATTACTGCCACTAAAAGAAAATAAAAACTAATATACCCTCCTGTTGAAAATATTTTCGTAATATTATTTTTGTTAAAATACCGACTAATCTTATACATGGTCAATATATTTTTAATAAACCATAATTTGTCTTCTTTATTTCTGTATATGTCAAATCCATTAAAATCAATCCTGTAATTAGATAAAATCTTTTTTTCAAGTCTGTTTCTTGAACCGGCCCATTTAATATCAATATTTTTTTTGTTCAAGCGTCTTGCTATACTCAATGCAGGATATATATGACCGCCGGTTCCACCTGCTACTATACAGATACTCAAAATTTTCTCCTTACAATTTCTTTTTCAACAGATTTCATCAACCCTATTAATGCCATAAACATAAGCAGCGATGTACGTCCATAACTAATAAATGGTAATGTTAAACCTGTAATGGGAAACAAACCTACTGTAACACCCATATTTATAGCAGCCTGAGCGCTAATCAAATATCCTCCCAGAAACAAAAAGTACAGTTCATAATCATAGCTGGATTTCTTAATAATTCTTATAATTTTATACATAAATAAGATATAAAGGCCTATAATAAAAAGTAAAAATGCAAAACCAAGTTCTTCTCCTAATACAGAAAATATAAAATCAGTATGAGCAGCGGGTAGATATTCCTTGTATTCTCCTGCTCCATACCCTACACCAAACTTGCCACCTAAACTCAAGGAAAGAAGTGAATATTTTAGCTGCATAACAGGTTCGGAATTTCCTGTAATATACTCGATCCACCCTTTAATTCTTTGAAATCTATAAGAATTGCTATTGAGGACAAAAAAAACTACAAGAGTTACCATTGCCACACCGCCCCAGAGCAATTTTGCAACCCTTTCATTATGAATAAAATAAACAACTATATAAAATGAAAATATAAAAACAGCCGTAGAAAAATCTCTCTGAATAAATAATATTATAAATGCAGTCAACAAACTGATAATAAACGCCTTTTTTGAATTATATAAGGAATTTTTTGTGCTTTTACGATTTTTTGTTTGGTAGAAAACAGAAGTTAGATATAAAATCATGGTTAACTTGGCCATTCCAGATGGCTGAAAATTAAACAATCCCAGATCGAGCCATCTTTTTGCCCCATTAACTGTAATTCCCATGCCCGGTATTACAACCAGAGCAAGAAGTATCATTGAAATCAGGTGCAGAGGAAAGGTAAATTTTAGTAAGTACTGAAAATTTATTTTTGAAAATATATAATAAATAAATATTGAAAACAAAATACCCAGTATATGATTAAATACATAATTATAGTTTGTAGTCCAAACAGCAAGCAGAGAAATAATAATAAAGAAAAATATAAAAATAGAAAAGTCTATAAAAATAGACCGTTTTTCCCTCATTTTTCTCCTTTTAATTTCATTATGCATTCCTTGAAGGTATTACCTCTATGTTCAAAATTATCATACATATCAAAACTTGCTGCTGCCGGTGATAATAAAACAATATCTCCTCTTTGGGATATTTTATAGGCAGTATCTACCGCTTCATTCATTGTTTCTACTGTATGAAGATTTATATCATAATCTTTTAGGTCGTTCTTTAATCTTATAGTAGTTTCCCCCAGAAGTATTACATTTTTGCAGTTACTTTTAATCAAAGGATATAACATACTAAAATCACTTTTTTTTGAGTCATCTCCACCGAGAATTAAATTTATCTTCTTATCCTCAAAAGATTTAAGTGCTTTCTCCGTTGACTCAATATTAGTTGCTTTTGAATCATTTATAAACAATATGCCATCGATTTTTTTCACTTCTTCTAACCTATGTTCAAGACTTTCAAATTTTGAAAATACAGATTTGTAAACATTTTTATTTTCAACTATATTGTAAGTTGCACAGATAGAAGCCAGCATATTTTCCATATTATGAATACCTTTAATTTTAATATCTGTTAAATCAACTATTTCCTCCAGCTTGTTTTCTTCTCTGAAAACCATCTTTCCATTAAAAATGTATGCTCCTTTTTTTACAGGATTACTTAAATCAAAATAATATACAGGTTGTTCCAGAGTTTCACCAAGTTCCAGCAGAATGTTTTGTTCTGCATTTAAAACTGTTAATGTTTCATTATTACTATTTTCAAATATTCTTTTTTTTGCTCTAAAATATTTCTCAAAATCATAATCGTATCTGTTCAAATGATCTGGTGTAACATTCAATAATACAGCCACATCAGATTTAAAATCCTCAATTTTCTCAAGCTGATACGAAGATATTTCACATACTAAATATTTATAATCTTTATCTATATAGTCAGAAATGGGATAACCAATATTCCCGGTTAAAGCAACATTTTTATTATCTTCTTTTAGAAGTTCATAAATAATTGTAGTTGTTGTTGATTTGCCGTTTGTTCCTGTTATACCAATTATTTTTTGATAATTTTTCTTGAACATATAAGCAAACTCGAGTTCAGAAATTATTTTCATATTTTTTTTGACCTTCTGGATATACTCATTTTTGGGATTTATACCGGGAGATATTACAGCCAGATTACATTTGGGGAAAAATTTATCAGTGTTTTTTTCTTCAAAAGGAATATCTAGTTTTTTTAGCTTTTTAAACTTACTTTCATTCCCCCTGTGTCTATTTTGTTCGGTTACATAAACAGGGATATCATGTCTGCTAGCTAGTTTGGCTGCTGCAAAGCCGCTTTTTCCTAAACCGATTATTAAAACACCTTTAATATCCAACTATAACTCCTATCTAATTTTTAATGTACTCAATCCTATCAAAGCAAACATAATCCCAATAATCCAGAATCTTATAGTAACTTTGACTTCACTTAACCCTTTTTTTTCAAAGTGATGATGTATTGGCGCCATGAGGTAAAATCTTTTCCCACCGGTAATTTTGAAATATATAACCTGAATAATTACTGATAATGCTTCTATTACAAATACACCACCAATAATAATCAGTAATAGTTCTTTTTTTATTAACACAGCTAAAAGACCCAGTGCTCCTCCCAGAGCTAAAGAACCAACATCTCCCATAAAGACCTGCGCTGGATAAGAATTGTACCAGAGAAATCCGAGAGAAGCTCCCACTATAGCAACAGCAAATACAGTTAGCTCCCCGGTTCCTTTTATAAATGGAATATAGAGGTAATTTGCATATTTTATATTCCCGGTTAAATAAGCCAACGCACCATAGGCAAATATCGCTATGCCGATGTTTCCTATTGCCAACCCATCCAGCCCATCAGCCAAATTGACAGCATTTGAAGCCGCTACAATCACAATCATAACAAAGGGAATATATAATATTCCTAAATCAAAATATATATCTTTAATAAAGGGAATTGTTACACAGTTGGCAAGGGATTGATCCATTGGATAAAAATATAGATATGTTCCAACCAGCAACCCAAGTAGTGATTGAAATATTATTTTATATCTTGCAATAACCCCTTTAGAATCATTTCTTGTAATTTTTAAATAATCATCTATAAAACCAACAATTCCAAGGTATATAGTCACTATTAAAGATAAAATAACAAACCTGTTTTGTAGATCCCCCCATAATAAAACAGATATAATAATACATCCAAGTATCAATATCCCTCCCATACTTGGTGTTCCAATCTTATCTTTATGACTTTCGGGAACATATTCTCTTATATGGGAAAATTTAATATTTTTTAAAAATTTTATAACCCTGGGTCCCAGTAAGAAACTTAAAAATAAAGCTGTTAATAAAGCATAAGCAGATCTAAATGTAATGTATCTGAAGATATTAAATCCACTTATATGCTGTCTTAATATTTTAGCTAAATAATATAACATTATAAACTCCCAAGTATTTTATTTAAAACCATCTCAAGCTTTAATCCCCTTGAAGCTTTAAATAGCAATACATCTGTCTCATTTAAATGCTTTTTAATATCTTCAATTAAATTA
>CAZMFS010000025.1:0-12371 GCA_964565585.1 uncultured bacterium | reverse complement strand
GATATTGATACTCCATATCCATATAAGATTGTTGAATATATAGATAGAAAAGGAATTGTTTTTGATAAAATTCCGAATGAAACTTTTCTAGATAAAATTAGTTCTCAACCCCTTAAAGTCTTTAATAAAATTAACAAAATGGTAAAATTGCATGTAAGCATTAATAAAAAAAAAGCTCCAGAATTTTTAAATAGTCAGAAAAGCTATCTGAAAAAAAGTATTGAAAAAATAGACTTGTTGGATGCAGAACAAAAGAAAAAGGTTTTAATATACCTTGAAAGTTTAAAAGAGGGTAATAATATTTGCCACGGAGATTTTCATTTTGAAAATATTCTGGGGGAAAATCCGTACTGGGTTATTGACTGGATGACGGGAACTTCGGGGGATCCTGCAGGAGATGTTGCACGTACTGTTCTTATAATTGAATCAGGAGAGCTGCCTAAAGATAGCAGTAATATTCTTAAAATATTAAGCAGAATACTGCGGAAAATAATGAAATTTGTTTATCTAAAAAAATACATTAAATTTTCAAATATTAGCAAAAAAGATGTAAAAAAGTGGATGCTACCTGTAGCGGCTTCCAGATTGAATGAAAACATTACCGATAAAGAAAAACAGTATCTGTTGAAAGTTATAAAAAAACAATTACTAAAAATCTAATATTTTAAAAATATTTAAAAGACTTTGCGGGTAAAGTCTTGCCTGAAAGTTTATATCCTTTATAATTTAATAAAATATTACGGAAGGAGAAATAATTATGGGCGAAGTTTATAAAGAGATAAAAAAAAGTTTAAATTTGGAAAAAGAAATTGATAAAAAAAGATTAAAAACTGGAATTTCTCAGGTTAAAAAAATATGGCGACAGGAGGATGGCAGCGGTAAAGATTTTAAGAGATTTTGTATGAATAATTTTATATTAGAAGAAGATTTAAACAAACATACAGAGAGGCTTCAAAAATATTATGAATCTCTTTTTGGACATATGAATTCAATGAGAAGAGAGCTTCTTGAACCGATTCATGAATCTGGTTTTGAACCTTTAAAAGTGGATTCTCTTTTTTCCAGTTTAAATTTATATCCGGTAGTAAAAAATCTGTTTTTTGAGAAAAAAATAGCTTTTTTTATTGCACTCAATTATCGGATATATAAACTTAAGGACAAAAACAGGATGGGAAAAGAATGGAGCAGAACCGACTGGGTTAATGCAAAAATGATGGATCAATTTAGGTTCAGAGAGCCCGAAGATATAAAAAAGAAACTGGGAGATATATCAACCCGGGCTGAAATATATATATCAAATTATAATATTAATACCGGGATTTTAACCGACAAAAATAATAACGATCTTTATGAGGATAATAAAAAACTAATATCCCACTGGGGTTTAAGGGATGAAATAAAATCATTGTACCGAGAAGAGGATAGTATAAAGAAGCAGAAAGCAATATATAAGGCTATAGAAAGAATTATTGATCAGACAATACCGGAAAAAGTAATAAATAACAGCACCCATAAATGGAATGTGTATAAAAATTCTGTTGACGGGAAGACTGATGTTGAGACCGATAGTAAAAGGTATAAAATTCTTGAAGATTTATTTAAAAATTATAAAAAGCTTGATAACTACTATGATGATAAAAATGATACAGCAATCAAGAGAAGTTTTAACTTGGATATAAAAATAAATAAAGATAAGGTTATAAACGAATTCAAAAAAATATTAAATTCCAGTTTAATTGATAAAATAACTAAAATTATAAAAAATAATTTAAAAAGAGAGCTGAAGCCTTTTGACATATGGTATGATAATTTTGAAACCCATGAATCCTTTAATGAAAAAGAACTTGATAAAATTACAAAGAAGAAATATCCATCTGAAAAGGCATTTCAAAAGGATTTGAAAAATATAATACAGAAGATGGGGTTTTCTTCTGATATGAGTAAAAAAATATCCGATAAAATTGAAGTAGATAGGGCAAGAGGTTCAGGTCATGCATGGGGTTCTTCTATGAGAGGTGAGAAAGCTCATCTGAGAACAAGATTTGATAAAGATGGAATGAATTATAAGGGATACAATATTGCCGTTCATGAATTGGGACATAATGTAGAGCAGGTTTTATCCCTTTATTATATCGACGAGTACATGCTTGCAGGTGTACCCAATACGGCTTTTTCTGAAGCATTTGCCTTTATATTTCAGAAAAATGATTTGAGAATACTTGGAATGACAGATAATAAGAATGAAAATATATTGAGAAAATTCTGGAATTTATATGAAATTATAGGTGTTGCTCTAACAGAAATTAAAATATGGGAATGGCTGTATGAAAATCCTGACAGCAGTTCTGAAGAGTTAAACGATGCAGCAGTAAATGCAGCTAAAAGTGTGTGGAATGAATATTATGCCGATCGTTTTAACATTAAGGACAGTCCAATTCTGGGAATTTATTCACATATGCTTAATCATCCTCTATATCTTGTTAACTATCCTCTCGGGTATTTAATCGAAAGTATGATCTCCGAATATACAAAAGATAAAGATTTCGGAGGGGAGATGACAAGAATGTGTAAAATCGGCAATTTAACTCCAAAACACTGGATAAAAAAAGCAGTTGGAAAAGATATATCGGCAGATGCTTTAATTAAAAAAGTGGATACTTTTATAGATAAAAATTATGATGTTTGAGTTTTTATATATGAGTAAAGATTATAAAAGCTAAAGTATAAAACCAGTTAATTTTAAAATCTTAAAAAGTACATAAATTCCTCCTAGCAATTGGAATTTTTATGTATATGAATATATTTATATAAAGGGAGGGTTTATGTACTGTACAATCTCAAATAATCTGGATAAAGATACTATAAAACAACTGAAAAAATTGGAAAATAATTTAGGGGTTACTCTGATAGCGTTTGAATGTAAAAATCCTGAATTTGCTAAACTTTCTGATAAGGATCTAAAAAAGGTTCAGGAATTTGAGAAAAAACACGATTTGAGTTTGCTTGCTTTTAAATAATTAGTTTCTAGATTTTTGTTTTTAGTGGTTTGCAGTTCGTGTTTATTGAAAAATTACTTTAGTGGTCTATTACAACGTTATTTTGTTAAGCTTTCAAAAGCTTTGTACTTTCTTTTTGCTCTTTCAAATATTCGGCATAATACTTTGCCGGGGTTGTATAGCAATAGGTCCATGAATTCTTTTATAATTATAACAAATCAAAATATTTTTAAATTAATTAACTTAAAGGATTGATTATTTTTAATAATATTAATAATAAATTTAAATTAATTTAAATGAGTTCAAATTAATATGTAATATTTTATGTATTTTTTCGTTATAATAGTAGAAGGAGGTAGGATTGAAAGATAAATTGGAAAAATTTGTAGAAAATGAGTACCAAAAAGCACTAAACTATGTCAAAAAAGAATATTCAAGTAAAAATTCATATGATGCAGAAGATATTCTCCAGGAAGCTATATTAACAACATGGAAGATTATCAGAAAAGGAAACATTATAGATAATATAGGAGCATATATCTATAGGTCTATAAAAAATAAAATTATAGATATTCATAGAAAAAAAGAAACTAATATGGAACTTAGGATTGAGGGGTTAGATGAAAAGTCTTATTTGTATTATAGTGACAAAGTATTTCAAAAAGATTTATTGGAGTCTATTGAAAAAAAGGATTTTAAAAAAATATTTAAGAAATCTTTAAAAGAACTTCCCGAAAAATACAGAAAAATTTGGACCGAAGTCGAGATTGAAAATAAAAGCTATCAGAAGCTTTCAAGAAATCTTTCAATGGGTAAGAATAACTTAAGAGTTATGAAATACAGAGCAAATAAAAAACTAAAGGCTATTTTATATAATAAAATGAAGGGAGAGCTGTAATGTTTATTAAAAAAATTAAGAATAAAATTAAAAAATCACCAAAGAATCTTCCGATTATAATTCCGGTATTGATAGTAGTAATACCTCTGTTACTTATAGGAGTATCCTGGATTTTCCAGCTTCTATGGAACTGGTTGATGCCTGAAATATTTGGACTAATAGAAATAACAATCTGGCAGGCTGCCGGGATTTTGCTATTTGGAAGATTCATTTTTGGATCATTTCTTGGCGAAAAGAGTAGCTCCACCAAAAAAGAAGTGAGCTTTAAAGTCAATAATGAAAAATTTTTCAACTGGTGGAAGGAGGAAGGAGCCGACTTCTATAAAC
Source organism: uncultured bacterium (assembly GCA_964565585.1). Taxonomy (GTDB): domain Bacteria; phylum Macinerneyibacteriota; class Macinerneyibacteria; order Macinerneyibacteriales; family Macinerneyibacteriaceae; genus Macinerneyibacterium. The sequence goes on along the minus strand of CAZMFS010000025.1, from coordinate 8,150 downwards.
AATATAAAAGCAAAAATAATAAAGAAAAAGAAATTGAGCAGGAGTAATTCCTGCTCTTTTCTTAGATTAAGGCATATTCAGCTAATGGGTGCAGTTGGGGCAATAAATAGGTTATAATCCTAAATTTTCAACAAATTCAATGTCAATACCGTTTGGATCTTTAATAAAAGCAAGTTTAGTGTTTCCTGAAACTTCTATAGGACCTCTAACAATTTTGATGTTGTTGTTTTTAAGATTATTAATTGTTTTGTCCATATCTTCTACTGTAAATCCGATTGAAAAATTTGAATTTGTATTTTCTTCAAAAGATGTTTCTTTATCTTCAATTAATTCAATAATACAATCAGCTTCTCCTTTTAAAAATACTATGGTTGTATTTGTACGAGGAGAAAACTCCTTCATTTTATCCATTTTTAGGATATTTTGATAAAATTGAACCGATTCCTTTAAATCTTTAACATGAATAGTGTTTAATCTTATTTCAAAAATTACCTCCTTTATTTATAAATATGCAAGCTGTAAGAAGCCAGTACTAAAAAATATTTATAGTTAATGTTAATTTTATACTAAATAAAGAATAACTACCTGTAAATGGATATTTGAATATATTTTATAATGTTTTACTTATATTTTTCAATTTTCAACTTTCAATTTTCAATTTTCAATTTTCAATTAATAATATCTTTTGTTTTTAATCTTTTTTTAGGTTCAAACTTCCCATATTCTAAAAAATTATGTATATATTTAGCTGTTTTCTTTTTGTGATGGATTTCTTTATGTCCATAGGGTAATATTAAAAAATCTTCTAAAGCAGGTATTTTTACTGAGTCTATGGATATCCTCCCATCGTCATCTCCTTTAATTATAATACTGTATATTGAATTACTTTTGTTACCTGCTATTGCACCAATTTTATTATTAATTAAACTGTTTTTGGGAATATTTGTTTTCTCTGTTTGAATATCATTTAGGGTTTTGTAGTTTTTAAAAATGAACGGTAGATAATTAAAAGCTATATCTGCAAGCTGACTTCCCTTGTTTGGTGTAGCGATTTGTACGCATCTATCAATTGATATTTCCTTTACGGGGTGTCTGAGATAATTAAGAATTACTAATCCGCCTGTGCTATGACCTACTATATGAAATTTCGTATTTTTTGAATATTGTTTTGAAATTTGTTGTAATTGCTTTTTGAACATTTTTGTTGCTTTATTTATATGTTTATGGGTTAGTGGTAAATTCACTAAATGAGTATTATAACCCAAGTTGCCCAAATATTTTTTTAGTGAAATCATATCTTTTTTATTTTTATTGTAACCGTGTACCATTACCACAGGATCTTTTGGATAAATTATTATGGTGAAAACAAATAAAATCCCCAAGATTATTTTAATTTTCATATCTTTATATTAATTACTTGTTTTCTCTCTGTCAATTGCTAACCCAGGTTGTAAAAAAATGACACCAAATTTAGCAATTTTCAAATTGTTTAGATAAAAGAAATTCTGAAGAAATCATTATTATGCCCTATTTTATTGGATGGGTTGACCGGAACTCGTTTCAGGATTTATTTTCTCAAAACAACCTATAATTAAGATAATATGAGTAAGATATAGAAGATGCTGAAACAAAATAAGTATGAAAATTTTTATATTATCTATAGAGTCAGCAAAATATCTCTTTTTTTACAGTTTGATCCAATAATTTAGTAATTATTGAAAAACATTAGGTAATCATCTCCAAAAAATTAATTGTTTTAAAAGGTAATAGGCTTTATTAATCTAAAATTTTTGTATGTAACAAAAATGACTTGAAAAAATAAAAATATTGTTTATATTATAAATATCATTATTTTAAATTATAGGGGGAGGAAAAAATTTCATTTATAAGCAAGAAAATAGCCGAGGATGAGAAAATTATTTTTAAAACCAATTTATGTTATAAAGAGTTCTTGTTGCCGGCTATTTGTTTATTAACATCTATAATATCAATTTTTTGCATTAGTATTTTAGCCGGTATCATATTGTTTTCAGTAGCAGCAGTTTCAACTGCATTTAAAGTCCATAAATTTTTAATATCTGAACTTGGTGTTACAAGCAAAAGAATTATTGGTAAAGTGGAGATGTTTATTAATAATAACTATATAAATATGTCTTTGAATAAAATTGAAGATATAGATATAAGACAAAGCATTATTAATAAAATATTTGGATGTGCTACTATTATATTAGCAGATGTTGAGGGAAATAAAAAAATATTCAGGGGAATAGCTAACCCATATTTATTTAACAGGATTCTTCAAGAGCAGATACTTGCTGCAGATTATTTAAGAATTTATGAAGAAAATGAATCTCATTAGTTTATAGCTATATATTGTAATATTTTTTCTGTATTAATTTTAAAACATTTTTCTTTAAATATTTCATTTTAAAAAATAAATTACAAACAAAATAATTTTTTTATAGTGGCAAATTGATTCATATAAAACTTGTTGTATAATTATTATATTAATTAGTGTTGGGTGAAATAAAGGAGGGAGTTAATGAAAAAATATTATGTGATTTTATTCTTGTTACTTTTTTGTTTTAGATTATATCCTGAAGATGTTTCAAACAAAAAGAAAGCGGGAAGATATCCAAGAGAAAGCTGGGGACTTCAATTTGGAATAACTGAGGATTTCTCGGTTGAGTCTTTTAGGGGGGCTACTATGACATACATAAATAGATATGAACCTGATAAAGCTATAACTATTGGTTTAAGTATCGATTCTGATTTTGACAATTCTACCAAAAGATTTTCTTCTACTGATCCTCAATTGATTACCGGTTTTAGGGGGGATATTGAACAAAAATTCTACAGGCTTATTTTAAACCCAAATCATAATTTTTACTATCATATAAAAGACCGGGTAATTAATTTTTACTGGGGAGCAGGAATAATAGTTTCTTATGCTTATGATTCAGAGGAAAGGAAAAGCTGGTCAGGAGATAGTTATACAGCTTCTATTGAGAAGGTTGGAGCAGGTGGACGAGTTTTGCTTGGGCTTGAGTGGTTTGTTCATAATTCAATTTCTATAAATATTGAGTATAGTTCAGATCTGGAATATATATACGAAGAATCGCAGAGTAAAGAGATAGTTAGTGCCACGGAAGATTTCATTTCAACCTCAGAAGAATCGGAATCTTTGGGGTTTAGCTATAACCCTGTTAAATTTGGAGCGACGTTTTATTTTAAGTAATATTTTCTATAGTATTGTTATTCATTTTTTATATTTATAGATCCACTTTCAATATATAATCACTTTTCATTGGATTTATATATTTAGTATAAATTCAACTTATCATAAAAAATTAACGAGTTAATTATTTCAATAAATTTTCAACATTAGAATTATAATGATTTAAAACCCTATTAGTAGGGGGTTATTTCATAGAAAATCGAAAAGGGGGAGGTTATTTAGAAAAAAAAATTGTTAAAAATCTCACTGTATTTTTTATACTAGATATTAACCGAACTTCTAAGTAGTATTTATCCATCCCGGAGTTTGGGGAAATAGAAGATATTTATAGTGACTAAATAGAGTCTGGGAAAAAGGAAAATAAAATTGACAAACAACTTTATTTTCCTTTTATATTATAAACTTGAATTTATTATTGTTTGTTTTGTAAAGTTAATATTCTATAAGTTTTTGTTCTAATTTGTTCTGTAGTTTTAATAGTTGATATATTATTTTGTAAATCTGGAGATTGGTTAATTGTACCAACTGTTATTCCCTGGGTGAATAGCTCCTGACCCATTACATAAAAATATCCAGCTCCGGTTCCATCCATATTTGGTACTCTACTGGATACATCTGTGTTTTCACCCAAAGTATAAGAACCGTTTACTGGAATTAAACCAATTCTCAACAATCCATCATACATCAATAAAGACTCATTAATTATATAGCTTGTTTTAGTTCCCTCCAATACAGTTTCGGCAACATACATAACTCCTGTTTTTTCGGATCCATCCTCAATCCAGCTATAATACCAAGCCAGCACTATAATTTTGTTGGGACTACCTGATAAATAATTCCATGTAATTTCTGCACTTTCATTTTTGTTTAAGCTAACCGTGCTGTAATCCTCACTATTTATCTGTACTGATTCCAGCATAGTAGATACCTTCTCGACCTCACCAGAAAGGTTTCCTATATTTGTTGTAATAGAGACAGGAATTGTTGAATTCTGAAGAAATGATTGCTTAACATTATCCATTTGGTTTGATGTCCAGTCAAAACTACTGAAAGTTTGAGAAATTAAACTTTCGATTCCAGTATTAAAGGTGTTGAACTCATGGGAAAATACAGTATATGACTGCCCCTTGATTGGTTTGTTTAGTTCTGAGAGGTATCCCCTGAAAGTATCAAAAACATAGTATCCTTCTGTAGAATTCCAGTTTTGATAAAGAAGCATATAACAAATTTGCTCATCTTCGAGGTTTGGTCCGCTTGAATTATTGGAGTCACAGCCTGAAAGCAATATAAAAGAAAATATAAGTAATAAAAGAACTATTTTTTTCAAAACAGCCTCCTTTCAATATTTAACAGATTAATACTTATTTACTTATTTAATTGATTGACAATCGAATTAAATATTTTTTTGTTATAAGTTTTAGAACTACCTGAGGTAATATTTTTTTTGTTATTGGGCGTTTTCTGGGGGAAATTACCGATATAGATATTCTGATTGTAGCTGGATTCTCCTCTTATAAAAAAATACCCGATTCCATCTCCTGACATATTTGGGGATCTTTCAACTGATTCCGGATTGCCAACTCCGGAAAAAACACCGTTAATTGGTATAATATTAAAGTTAAGGGCTCCATCATAAATTAATTTATTTCCAGAAACAGTGTGAGTTGTGCTACTTCCATCTAACAATATTATTTCAACATCTTTGTTTGTATAGTTAGTTGATCCGTTATCAAGCCAGGTTTCATAGTCAACTAATATTAAAATATTATCAGGTGTGGTATTCGAATACTCCCAGGAAATTAGCACATCTTCATTTTTATTTAATGTAACAGATTGAATATCTGTATTATTTAACTGGGTATTCTGAATTAAAGTATTAATTTTGGTTACTTCTCCTTCAAGAGTTCCGATATTGGTAACTACTTTTATACTTACAGAAGTATTAGAAAGAAAATCAGATCTAATGGTATTATGTTCATCAATAGTCCAGTGCCATGTAGATAATGTTAATCCGGTTAATCCCTGATAATTTCTTGAAAATGTTGTAAATACAGAATCATAAATAGTATAGGAAACCCCTTTAATTTCATGATTCATAAATGGCATCAAACCCTGAAAACCCAAAAAAAGATGTTGCTGTTCGTTTGAGTCCCAGCCTTGAGTAACAGAAATGAAAGCAACCTGCTTTTCTTCAAGTTTCGGACCTGAAGAATCGGAGCTACATCCCAAAAGAATGAATACAATTATTACAACTATAAAAAAAGACTTTTTCATATCCCCTCCTTTTTTTAATGCTTAAACATATTGTAAAATTTATAAAATCCAATATAAAATTAGAAAAATTTTATTAATATTTTGACAATATAAAGCAAAGAGGTATTATTGACAGGTAAAATGAAACTGGTTAATGTTAAAGAAAGAATATAATATGAAAATTAAGGTATTTTATTTTTCTGCTACAGGCAATTCTTTGTATGCCGCTAAAAAAATATCAGAAAAGATTGGCTATACCGATATGATACCTATTTCAAAAATTAAAAAGCAGAATACAATTATTGATGGTGAAAAAGTGGGCTTTATATTTCCGGTTTATGCATGGGGAATGCCCAGAATTGTTGAAGAATTTATGAAGAATATTAAATTCAAAAAAAATCCATATATTTTTGCAGTTGCAACCTGTGCAGGAACTCCCGGAGGGGTTTTAAAAAAAATTAGTAAAATTCTTGATAGAAAGGATGTAAAGCTGAATATAGGATTTACAGTTAGACAGTCCAGCCATGTATTTATGCAAAAAAATATTTTTCGATCGATAATGATGAAGATTTCCGGGAAACCTCCAGAAGCGTTTCAAAACAGACTTCCAGATATAGCTAGCAAGATTAAAAATAGTCAGAATGGAAAAATTGAAAGCAGTTCTTTTTTTGCTAATATTATCGGTAATTTACTTCATGGCTTAGCCAGCAATCAATTTAAAAAAATGGATAAGGATTTCTGGGTAACAGATGACTGCACAAACTGTAAGATTTGTGTAGAAATTTGTCCTGCAGATAATATTGAGCTATTAGAATCCCGGCCGGAATGGAAAAACAACTGTGAATTCTGTTTTGCATGCCTCCAATGGTGTCCTGAAGGGGCTATTCAGTATAGTAATTTAAGTACCGGAAAGAAAAGAAGTCATCATAAAGAAATAACTCTTGATGAAATAGTAAATAAATAATTTGGGGGGCAAATGAATTATAAAGTTATTAAAAACATTAAAAATCATAATAAAATACAAAATGATATTTCATTACCTTTATGGCCTGAATTTATGCTGCATGATGCTGTAGCTCTTAATAACTGGAGTAAGCTTTTTGAACTATTTTCAGATTATCAATTTAGTTTAAAACTGGGTAATGAATTTGTTGGTATGGCAAATTGCATTCCTCTCCGCTGGGAAAATCCCTTTGATGAACTTCCCGAAGAAGGATGGGACTGGGCCTTCAAAAAAGGAATAGAAGATAGAGAGAAGGGTATAACCCCAAATATGCTAAACGGGTTGCAGATAGTAGTTGATAGAAAGCATCAGAGAAAAGGTGTAAGCAGTATGATTTTGAAAGAGATGAAAAAATTAGCAAAAAATAAAGGATTTAAATATATAATTATTCCTGTAAGACCAAGTTTGAAGTCCAAATATCCTCTAATTTCGATTGATGACTACATTGTTTGGGAAAGGGAGGATGGTCAATTATATGATCCGTGGTTAAGGGTTCATGAGAGAGCCGGCGGTGAGGTAGTTAAAGTATGTCATAGAGCAATGAATATAAAAGGGACCGTGAATCAATGGCAGGATTGGACGGGTCTTATGTTTTTTCAGTCCGGTGAATATGTGGTTGAAGGGGCTTTGAGGCCTGTAAATATTGATATAGAAAATAATCTGGGATCATATATGGAACCGAATGTTTGGGTTTTACATAAGATTTAAAATTATGTATAATAAAATACAAATTTTTATTATGTAACAATTTTTAGCTAAGATAAGGGGGATTAATGAAAGCCAAAGTCTTATTTTTTGTATTTATGTTAATAGGTGGCGTAATAGGAATATTTATTGTTAAAGAATTTTTTCTAAATCCTATACAGATTGCCGGATGGAAGATGTTCTGGGGTTCGCTGCCCGATGCGGGATTTGTAGACATTAAAACGGCACTATCTTCAAAAACATTTTTAAAATCTGCTCTAGGTTTTACAGTAGGGGCAGTAATTGGGGGATACGGGGGAATAAGCATCTATTTTAAAATAAAAAATGAAGAGTAATGTTTTATTGATTAATTGATGATTCAATAGTATATTTGTTTATTAAGATTGCTTTTAAGAAGGTTTATATTTTTGTAATACAGTAGTTTGTATTATTAGAAGGTTTATTATAAACATCATATATGCAGTTTATGTTGGGTTTAATAGTATCTTAACTATAAAGAGAAAGAAGTGTTAAATGAATGCTGTAATACTAAATGGAGAATCCCAAAATAACTTATTAAAGAAGTTTGAAAAAATAGTTAAAAAGATACTTAAATCAAATAATTTCAGGACCCATTCGGTTAATTTATATGGCTTTGATATTGCTTCATGCCAGGGCTGTTTTAGCTGCTGGGTAAGAGACCCGGGAATTTGCTTCAGAGAAGATGGCATGAATAACATTTTAAAGAAAGTTGTTAAAGCAGATCTTTTGATTTTTCTTACCCCAATTGTTTTTGGAGGTTATTCCTATCATCTTAAAAAAGCACTGGATAGAATGATACCATTGATATCTCCTTTTTTTATGCTTGTAGATGGAGAGATTCATCATAAACCCAGATATGCTCATTATCCCTCTCTTCTTGGGATAGGGATACTGTCAGAAAATAATAAAAATAAAATCCGAATATTTAAG
>CAZMFS010000024.1:0-12449 GCA_964565585.1 uncultured bacterium | reverse complement strand
CATCATCGGAGATTGCATATATCTCATAACTTCCTCATTTGAATATAAATTGAAAATAAAATTTTCATCTCCATAACCTAATTTTTCCAGTAAAAGTCTATCAGTCTCAATTTGAAGATATTTATTTGTATTAAAAACTATTTTCATAATATCCTTCCCTCCTTTGATATAATATTTTAACAGATTTTTAAAATATTTTACAGTATTTACATTATTTGAATTCTTCTTGTTTTTTGTTATACTTAAATATGGATATGAAATTTAATTCTTATAAAAAATCGAAATTTATAGAAATTTTCACCTTTATTTTTATTATAATTAGTATTATTGGTATATCCTTATATGTATTAACACATAATACAGAAAAAATTATCAATCAGTATAAAAATGCTTCAATATTTTATACTGTTCTATTTCTTTATATTTGTTATTCAATACCATTTTTGTGGAATGTTTATGAAAAAATACTGAATATTAAAGAATACATATCCGAAAGCGATATTCAGAATCTTCTGACTACAGAATACTACAATATTAGACTAAATAATTATCGAATATATCTTCAATACCCAATTATTTTAATAATATTTTCAACATTATTTATTATTCCTTTATTTGATTTTTTAATTGGAGGAATTTTTGTAATGGGATTGGCTTTATATTTTTTCTTCATGCCCCAAATATATCAATTCTCAAAGCATGTTAGCTATTTAAGCTTTAAGAATTTTCTCGAAAATGAACGTGCAGATTCATACAATACCCAAAAAGTTTTTCAGGAATTGTGGAAGAAATCCGAACATTTTCTTCTAAAAATATTCTCGCTGGAAGAAAAAGATATTTTTGATATTTTTAAGCAAAAAATTGAAAACTTAATAAAAACAAATCATTTTGATCGTTTAAATAACCTGCTTAATGACTTCTATAACTATATTGATTATAGAAATGAGATCTTTCTTATTAACAACACATTATTGTATTTTCTTGATTTTCATTTTCTTATCTGGAAAAAATTTCATAAACTTGAAAATAAAGCATCAGATTCCCTGAATTCAATAAACTACATAGTAGAGAAGATCGAAAAAGTGTCCCTTAAAAATAAAAGAAACTCCGAATTTTATTCTTTTATAAAATTCTTTAAGATGCATTTAGATTATATAAAGCAGCATTATAGAAATGATTATGAACATTATATTAAGCATCTTCTTAAAATTTTCACATTTACTCTATTTAGAACTACAAACAAAAATATTTCACTCTATAAATGGAGAGATTATTTTCCAGATGAGTGGAGAATATCCAAGCAAGCCATTATGCAGAACAAATTAATCCCCTCCTCTATTTTTGATAATTTTACTAAATATGTGAATAATAATCTTTACAAAATAAATGGGGAAAGAGAAAAAATAATTAAAAATATTATTAAGGTTATTTTTAAAAATTTTGATCCAAATCTATTAATGCGTCTGCTATTTTTTGTACTGACCAATCCTGTTAGTAAAACCGATATAAATAATGAAAATATTGAAAATCTTATTATCAACCTAAACAGCTTTGAATTAACTAAATTTAACATTGATGAAACAGAAACATTACAAACAGCTAGAAATCAAATATCGGATTACAAAAATATCCACGAAATAAATACAATTAATTTCATTACCTTCATGTTTCCGGAAGTTTTCACTGCAAATACCCTAGATTCAATAATTAAATATCTGGATGAATTAAAAACAAAATATTCAAATGAACCTTCTGCATATTATAATATTGAAACTTATAACACTATACTTAATAGAATCATTGACCAAAAATAGAATATATGAAATATTCTAAAAAGTACTTATCAGTTTCTTCCATTATTTTAATGGGTTTTATATCTCTGGTAACCCAGTCCCTTGTAATAAGGGAAATTCTTGTACGATTTCAGGGAAATGAATTAACTATCGGAATTATTCTTACAAACTGGTTAATATTTGAATCTATAGGAGCCTATTTAACGGGCTACTTCATTAAGAAAAAAAATATAATAAAAATTGCAATATTTCTACAGTTAATAATAATTGCCGCGCTTTTATGGAGCTACTATTTTATTTCCAAATTTAAAATAATTTTTGATATCAGTTTTGGACAAACTATCGGATTAATCCCCACTCTTTTTATACCCACCATAGCTTTATTTTTTTTATGTATTCCACTGGGATTTCAGTTTTCCCTATCATCAAAACTTATCCATAAATTTCTAAAAAATAAAAAAAGCAATTACAGTATATCTTTTACCTATTTTTTAGAAGCTATAGGCTGGTTTTTAGGAGGTATTTTATTTAGTTTTATATTCGTTTATTTTCTAAATGATTTTCATATCCTTCTGGTTATTTTAGCCATATCTTTGATTAATTTATTAATATATTTAAACATTTCCAGCAGAAATATATTACGGGATGTAATTATAATTACATTCACAATCTTTATTATTCTAAGTTTACTGCACTTTGATAGCAATATTATAAAAAATTTAAACAAATTTAATTCTAAATACAATTTAGTAGAAGTTGATAGTTCTATATATGGAAAAATACATGTAAACAAATATAAAAACCAGGTTAACATTTATCAAAACGGTATTTTGACGTATTCCTCAGACAACATTCTGAAAAATGAAGAGTCTGTACATTTATCTTTACTTCATAATCCAAAAATTAAAAAAGTAGCATTAATTGGAGGGGGTCTCACCAACGGTATCAATGAAATATTAAAATATCCAAATATTAAAAAAATATATTACTGTGAAATCGATCCTAAAATAATTGAATTATGTAAAAAATACTATAATTATCCATATTACAATAGCAGAAAAATAGAAATTATAAATAAAGATGGAAGGTATTTCATTAAAAATATCAAGAAGAACAGTCTTGATGCCGTAATAATAAACCTTCCCGATCCTTCAACAGCCCAGTTGAACCGGTATTACAGTCTCGACTTCTTTACTGAAGTTAAAAATGTTCTTAAGAAAAAAGGTCTATTTTCTATTTCTCTATCATCATCGGAGAGCTATATAAGCAGTTCAGTAAAATCTTTTAACGCTTCCATAGTAAATTCGCTTAAAAAAGTTTATACAGGATTGGATATAATCCCGGGAAACAGTGTGATTTTAATAGGGTATAAAAATTATTCTCCAAATATTAATAAAAAAAACTTAATAAATAATTTAAAATTTCTAAAGAAAAAAAATAGATATATAAACGAATATTATCTAAAATACCGATTAGATCACCAAAAACTTGAATATTTTAAATCTATTATAGATAATAATAAAAATACTATTCTAAACACCGATTTCCATCCCATAACCTACTACTTGTTTCTTTCAAGGTGGTCATCTATCTTCAATACAGATTCAACAAAAGTGTTTAATTATTTAAAGGAAACTATTAACCCATTCAATTTGATAATTTTTTTTACTATTCTTTTCATCTTAAAATACATTTTAAAAAAACATATTTTTACAAATATTGACCTGTTTTCAATTTCATTTTATATAGGATTTTCTGGAATGGCATTACAATTGATAATTATATATTTGTTTCAGGCTTTTCATGGTTACCTTTACTCACAAATTGCAATTATAACTGCATGCTATATGGCGGGAATGGCCCTTGGAAGCTATCTTCTAAACTTGAAAAATAAAAAAGATATATTTTTTCAAAACTATTTAAGAAAAAGTCTTTTTATATTGATGATTATAATCTTTTCCATGCCCTTTATTCTTAAATCTATAGATAATTTTAAATTTATAAAAAGCATAATTTTTCATAGTTTTGCCCTCTTAAACGGCTTCTTTACCGGCTCAATTTTTGCTTCTTTAAATAAAACATGGCTAAAAAATAGATCGAAATTTAGCTTTGTTGAAAGCGGTACATTTTATAGTTTAGATTTACTGGGAGGTGCCTGTTCTGCATTGATCTCTTCTGTTATTTTTATCCCGTTATTGGGACTTAAATTTTATTGCCTGATTTTAGGATTTATAATCTTTTTAAATATTCTATTATTTAAACTATAATCTTGCTTCTTTAATTACTCTGGCTGTAAAAATATAAATATTAGTTTTAGCATCCTTCCAGGCATCGGGATCTAAACCTGCTTTGTTTTTGCATAAATGTCTTAAAAATGTTAGCTTTTTCCATCCTGTTTCTTTCCCTACCTGTGGTAGATATACTCCACTTTTATTATTTTTTTCTACAATAACTCCATGTTTTCCCATTTTAATTTGTTCAATATCTGAAATTTTTTTGGGTTTTGACAAAACTGATATTTCAATCTGTATATTCTCTAATTCATCTTTTTTGACAGAATTGAAGCGATAATCCCTTGTTGCTGCAGCAACTGTCATCTTTATTATACCTCTATATAATTTCATTTTTGGATATATGCTTCCTATACATCCGCGTAATTGTTGATTTTTCTTTAATGTAACAAATACGCCCCTCTTCTTTTTCAAATAAGATGAATTTATGTTAAAATTTGGAATTTTTTTAGTTTTTACATAGCTCTTTAAGGTTTTTCTTGATATAGAAATCATTCTTTTTTTTAATTTTTTCGAAAGTTTATTGGTTTTTGAAACTTTCTTTGTATCTTTTATAATAAAACTTCCGTAACCAACCACACTTTTTTGATTAGAAATAATATCCCCCGAATTTTTATAATCTATAAACTCTATATCATAATTATTTTTTCGAGAAAATTTTATTGCAGCTAGCACACCTGGTGCCCCGCATAGTTCACATTCTCCTTTTCTTATACTTTTTTTAAATAAATTGTAATTTTTATTTTCAATAAAATTAATAGATTTTTTATCCATTATTTTTGCTTTATTATAGTTATGATAATGAGAAAGATCGGTAGAAAATACAAACAAAACCTCACTATATTTATTATTAATATAATTTAATATCTTAGATAATTTTTTATCTAAATTATAATTATTTATCATGATAGGGACAATTTTAAAATCATTATTGGATAAATACTGCAGAAATGGAAGTTGAACTTCATGAGAATGTTCCCTACTGAACTTATTTGCATCACAAATAATATTATCAAATTTATTAGTTACATCCCTTGCAATTTTTTTATTTACACTGACCCTACCAAGAGGTGTTTCCCACTGGTCGGAATCAGAGACTATTATATTTTGAATTTTTTTTCTGTGACTTGGACCAACAATAATTATAGTTTCATATTTATCTGGATCAATTTTACTATATGCTTTAGCTGCTATTTTACCCGAAAAGCGGTATCCTGCATGAGGTACTATAACTCCTTTAATATTATTTTGAAAATTTTTATTATTATCCATCAACTTTTTCAACATAGATTTCAGTGTGCTACTGTTTCCCGGATAAAATTTATTGTTAAATAAGGGCTTTCTTAGCTCCAGTCCATAAAGCATAGAAAAAGAAAATATAATAACCAGAATAATAAATAATATTTTCTTTATCAATAAACTACTTCTCTTCATTCCAAACCCCCTCGATCTTTTGACCGCAGTATTTGCATTTTCCGTTTTCAATTTTGTTATTTATTATATGATACCCGTACCTATCTATTAATTTTTTGTCGCAATTTGGACAGTAAGTATCCTCATATTCATGTCCCGGAACATTACCAACATAAACATAATTTAAACCCACCTTTAATGCAATATTTCTTGCCTTTTCAAGGGTTTTTACAGGAGTAGGTGGTAGATTTTTTAGCTTGTGTGTTGGATGAAACCTTGAAAAAGATAACGGTACATTTTTCCCAAGATTGTTCTTTATCCATTTACACATCTCTTTAATTTCCTCCATTGAATCATTTTTTGTGGGAATAACAAGATTAACAAGTTCCAGCCAAACTCCCTTTTTTTTCATAGTTTTTAAAGATTCAAGCACAGGCTGTAGTTCAGCTGAAGTATTATTTCGATAATATTTTTTATTAAATCCTTTCAAATCAACACAAAAAGCATCTACATAATTACACAATTTCTTTAGCGGCTTCTGATTAATAAATCCATTGGTATGAACTACATTTTTCAATCCGGCACTTTTTGACATTTTTGCTGTATCAATCATATATTCATAAAAATTAACAGGTTCACTATATGTATAAGCAACACTCTTAATACTCTTTGAAATTGCAATATTAACAAGATTTTTTGGAGTTAAATTATAATTAAATGTTTCAGTAGGTCTTTTTTGAGAAATTTCCCAGTTCTGGCAGAAATTGCACCTCATATTACATCCCGCAGATGCAATACTTAATGCCTTTGTTCCCGGATAAAAATGAACAAAAGGTTTCTTTTCAATGGGATCAACATGTACTGCACAGGGAGCCTGATATCCCATAGAATATAAGATACCATTTTCATTTTTTCTTGCCCTGCAGAACCCCCATTTTCCTTCTGGTATTCTACATTTTCTGGGACAAAGATAGCATCGAACTCCATTATTTTCTAATTTTTTATAAAATTGTGCTTCTTGGGGATTTACTCGGCCTTTTTTCCTATTAATTATCCTTTTTTCTGCATAAATTGAAAAAGATATTATACTTATCAATAATAATATAATTATAATTCTGGAAATTTTTTGCTTTACTTTTTTCATACTATTTTATCATATTCTCCCACTTTTCGATTCTTTTTTTAAATAATTTATTATTCGATAATTTAAATGCTTTCCTTTCAATCTCAACAGCTTTTCTAAAGTTTCCCTTTTTGGCATAAACAAAAGCTAGAGTATCGAGAATATCTGGATCTTCGGGTTTTAATTTAGATGCCTTTTTAGCACTCATTAAAGCAAAATCAAGATTATACTCATGCTGTGCAAACTCCCATGCTATACTATTTAGCAATCCGGGGTCATCATCATATTTTCCTGCTATATCCATTACTCTTGACAATAAGATATCGGCTTTATCCTTTCTGTTTTCTTCTAATGCCTTTATTCCTCTTCTTATGTATGAAGAAGCCTGAAAAGTTTTTTCATGAAGATAATATATCCTTTCTAACTCTTCAATCGGATTTTCATGGTCATCGACTCTTAAATCTATAAACCTATCGTTGTAGCCGGAATAACCACCATTTTCAGCCACAACATAGAGGGCAGCTGACTGTTTTCCCCTTTTATCACCACCGGCTTTTTGACCTGCTTTCAAAATTTCAATAAGTCTTTTACCTAGAGGTTTATCATTTGTATTTTTAAATTTTTCCACCATAGAATTTACTACGTTTCTTCCCTCTAAAATATTGCCCTGAATGGCAAATTTATCTCCGGATTCTCCTCCGGCCCATTTCATGCAGTTTTTCCCTGTAAAAGAAGCGCTATTTCCATTGCTGTCAACAATTCCTATTTGTCTTTGACTGCTTTTGTCATCTTTATTTGTTAATACTTCAATTACATTTTCTGGCTTTACACCCATTTTAAGCAGCTTTAAAGCCTGTGGTCCGTATTTGGTATTTGCCCATGCCTGGGTTGCAACTGCACCAGCCTTGGCTTCTGCAAAAGGTACCACAGCACCAACAGCAAGAAACTTTGATTCCACTGCTATACCAAGCTCATCTGTTTCAGCATCATAAGCCACAACTGAAAATGTGGCTACCTTATTTTTTGGTTTATTTGCTCTTGTGAATAATGCTCCCGTCATTAAAAACACTATTAGAATTAATATCATAATTTTTCTCATAATTTCTCCTTTTTTAAACAGATTGAATCTTATTAGCTATTATTTCTGTAACATATCTTTTTTCATTTTTATAATTATAATCTCTTTTATTAAGCTTTCCTTCAACTAAAATAAAATCACCTTTCTCATATTTTTCACTATATTTCTCAGCTCTTTTACCCCATATAATTACAGGGAAATAGCTAACATTATTAGAGTAATAATCTTTAACTGCTACATAGATTTTACACACTGCATTTTTCGATTTAGTATATTTTAATTCGGGTTTTTGGGTTATATTTCCCATTATAATTACTTTATTAAATGATGGTGCCATATAAAACTCCTATTATTATCCTTATTATATAATAAGAAACAAATTTGTCAATTTTTATCATACCTATAGAATATAGAATACGTAAACAAAAATTAAAAATAATTCTCACTTAATTTTGTTTAAGCGGACTTGATACTTTGCTTCTTCCCTTTTTTTATAATATTTTATTAGTTTATTCCTATAATATTCCAATTTATTTTTGTTATTTTCTAAATTTAATAATGTGTAATAACACTCACTTCTATACTTCTCTTCAATATCGTATTCAAGCAGTTCTTCAATCTGTTCGATTTTCTCATATTTTTCCAAATTAACTGAAAGTACAATAATTTTTAGTTTAATTAGAACCAGGTAATTAATATTGATATCATTATTTTTACTCAAAAATCTTTTGGCAAATCTGATAGCATATTCTTCGCTATAAACACTATTTAATATATCCATATACATGGGTATATATTTAGCAACTTCTTCCAGTCCGATTTCATTACCGATATCCAATCCCTTTTCAAAATATCCAACTGCATCTTTCGGTTTATTTTTTTTATATAAGACCTTTGATATATATATATAACTTATACATTTTTCCTTTTTAAACTTATCTTTTCCAGAATTATCAATAATATAGCTAAAATAAAATAGTGAGCTATCCAATTCTTCCTTTAAAAATAAACAGATCCCTTTTATTAAATAATTTTTTAAGACATATTTATTTAAATCAAGATACCTTGAAATTTCTAATGATTCTTTAACTAATTTAAAAACCCTGTTTAATCTTCCGATTTCCAGATTAATATGTGATAAATTTACTTCAGTCAGAGCAATTAACATTTTATAATCACATCTTTTTGCTTCACATAACGCATTATTTAACATATTCATCGCTTTATTTACCTGGCTATTTCTAAAAAGTCCCGTTCCTAAATTATTTATCTGCATAATCTTAATCTTATCTTCACCAGCTTCATCGGCAAGAGTAATTGCCTTATTATAATATTCTACAGCTTTACTAAAATTTTTTTCTTCATTCATTATAGCTTTGATATTCCAGAAATTATTTATAAGAACAATGGGACTTACTTTATCCTTATACTTATCGAGAATTGATAGATTTTTTTTTAAATTTTCATACTGCCCTCTTTTATAATAGAAAAATATTAATTCTCCTATCCAATCAAAATATAATTCCAGCCAGTTATTTTCAAAAGCTTCGTTTGAATATTTAAATATAATACTTTCATAATTTTTGTAATTTCCCAATATTCTTCTAAAATACAACCTATTTAAATTTATTTTGTTTTGATAGTATTTTCTATATTTATCAAGAGATATATTTGAAATAAATTCCAGCCCAGCATTCGGCCTGGAACTTCTCAAATAATTGGATAAAATTTCTAAAACGAGGTCTCCCGAATTACAGTTCAATTTCTGGTCAATATTATATTTTTTAAGATTAATATCTAATATGTCATCCTTTGCATTAACCTTAGAGAGGTAACCGCTTACTTCATCTAATAATTGTAGCTTTTTTTTATTTTTTTCCTTTAATGAATAATATTCATAATAAATCCTATAATTATAAATATTTACCGGCACATTTTCATTTTCAAGAAAACATACGACTTGATGATATATTTCTTCTTTTATTTTCTTATCCAGATTATTCATAACTTTAATTTTTAAATCTTTATTCAATACATATATTTCTTCTTCAAATTTTAACAGATTATATTTTGAGCAAATTTCCTCAATTTTTTCTTCTCTCATTTTAAATATTTTTCTTATAATCTCTAATGATAATTTATTATAGAATAATACTAATTTAGAAAGAGTTTTATTTGATACTTTATTACTATTACTTCTTTGATTTCCATTATAAGAATAAATATATCTGTCTGTATAATCTCTTTTTATTTTTAATTTTGAAAATACAATCACCTTTGCTTTAAACTCAGCTGATTCAATAAAATCATCAATAATTTTTTTGCTCCAGTAATCGAGTTCCTCATAATTATTAATAAATACCACTGTTTTTTCATTTATTAGCATTTTTTTAAACAAATCCATAAATAAAAAATATAATTTATAATATATATCATAGGTAATTTTATTTTTTTTCTTTAGTATTTCATTTTTATTAAAATAATACTTAAAAAATTTTATGAGATCTTCGCTTAATAAATTAAAAGTTTTATTTCCCTTTATTTTTGCTTTAATAATTTCCACATTATCATTTTGACAGATTCCAATTGATTTTTTCAAAAAGTTAATGAGGCAAAAATAAGAATTTCTTTTACAGTAATCTGAAGCATTAATTATATAAATATTTCTATCATGTTTGCGAACAAATTTTATTATTTTCTTCTTATAGCTTATATTATTAGTTATTATATTATAAACTTTATTTTTATCATCTATTTTAATAATATTTTTAAATTTATTCATTATTTCTTTTGCATATCCTTTAATCTCATGTCAAATAAGAAATTTGTATCTCTGTATTCTTTATAAAATTCAAATACTTTCTCTCTAAAACTATCTTTTTTTCTTACTTTCCATAAAAGAAAATAAATATCAGCTTTGATGTGTTTTCTAGATACCTTATCAAGTGTATTCTTAATTTTTCGAATTTTTCCCTTTTTATTCTCTTCAAAATAATAGTGCTTTAAAGCATTAAAAAGATATAATTCATCAAGCCGAAGTTTCTGTGATAATTCTATGGCATTATCTATAAATGAACTTAGCTTCTCATATTCACTTTTATCAAATAATATTTTTGAATATTCAAAAACAGCATTTAAATATTCTCTATTATTCCTTTTTTGTGCAATTTTAATGCCTTTTATGAGATTTTTTTCTGAATCATCAATCTGTTTTCTATAATAATATATAAGTCCAAAATATAAATACGAATAAGATAATAAGCGTTTATTATCTAATTTTTTTGCCATATTCTTAACAGTAGTAAAAAATATTATAGCATTTTGAAAATCACCGAGTAAATAAAATCTTTTAGCATTTATAAAATAATTATATAGTATGAACCTTTCCTTCTGTAATTTTTTTGATATATCTAAAGATTCACTATACAGTTCTTTTACTTTATCAAGGTTATATTTTTCTAAATAAACAAAACATAAATTTATATCGACAAATGCTAAAGCCCTTCTAAGATTAAACTTTTGTGCTTTACTACGGGCCTTATTCAATACTTCAAGAGCTCTATCATAATACTTGTAATAATAATATGTTTCTCCTAAATTTGTTAATAATATTGTCTGTTTATCAAACGTCTCGTTATTTTGTGCAATCTCGATAGCTTTTTTATAGTTTTCTATTGTTTCCTCGTATTTCATCTCTTTTTCGCTGATAAATGCTTTCATAGTATAATAATTACTTATTAGAAGCTTTTTATCAATTTTATCCTTAATGTTATATATTTTATTTAAATATTTTTTTGCTTTTAAGTATTCTCCTTTTAAAAATGTTATAAAGATAATTTCACCCATCCATTCTACATAAAGATTAAGCCAATTGTTATTTTTTGCTTCATTTGCTAGTGTTAGCATGTTAGATAATAAATCGACTGTTTCTCCTAAATTTCTTTTATAATAATAATAGTAATAATTAACTGTATTTTTGAATTTTTTTGATTTTGTTTCTATATCTAAATTTTTGATAAATTCCAGGCCTTCCTTAAAGTGATCGCTTTTTTTGTAATATTTCAATATATGATCTATAATATCTTCTTTTGTATTTTTATTCACTTCTAAATCGAGTAATCTTTTATTTAAATTTATTAAATCTTCATGTGCTTCAAGCTTTTTAAATAACTCTATTAACTTGTATATTTCCTTCTTTTCCTTCTCTTTTAATCTCAATCTTTCTAATATCTCAATTTTGATAAAGTAATCATACAGCCCATTAGAAGGAAGACTTTCAAGAACCTTAAGGTATATACGTGCAATTTCATTCTTTTCATTATCATTAATTCTTTTAAATAATTTTTCTCCTAAATTTTTATTTAATAAATAATATATATTCTGATGATTGAAAATAAAATCATTCTCCAATAGTTCATTTTTAAACTCATCAAATGAGTTTTTATTGCTGTCTAACTTTTCAAATATTTTATTGTAGAGATTTTCAGAGAGTGAATCTCCAAAAAGTAAAAAAGTTTTTAAAGAATCGGTTAATTCAACACTTTTTATATCAATTTTTTCCGGTTTGAGTAAAAAATATTTATCAATTATATTATCATCATATCCTGTAGTTGTTGTTATAACTATATTCAAGTTATTTTTGAAATTATAATGCAAGATATCTTCTACAATCTTTTTAGACCAGAAATCATAAAAGTCAAAATTGTTAAAAACAATTGTAGTTTTATCTAATCTATGCAATGAATTTATAA
>CAZMFS010000023.1:0-12466 GCA_964565585.1 uncultured bacterium | reverse complement strand
TCACTTTTATCTTTCTTTTTATTAAACATCATACCCTCCTTGCAAATTATTTTTTCATGTCTATAACAACTTTAATTGCTTTACCATTTTTAATTAAATTAATACCTTTTTCAAATTCATCCAGCTCTATTTTATGAGTAATAATTGGTGCTAAATTTAATTTATTTGATTCCATTAAACCCTTTATCTGATACCAAGTATCAAACATTATTCTTCCATTTATTCCGTAAACCTTCAATCCTTTAAATATTATATCTTCATTTAAATCTAAAGGTACATTTTCATCAAATATACCCAGAAGCGATACCCTTCCACCTTTTCGCATAACTGAAAAAAGATTTTGTGCTGCCTTTACACTCCCGCTCATTTCTAAGCCTACTTCAACTCCTAATCCGTTTGTAGCCTCCATAACAATATTATTAAGATTATCTTTTTTAGGATTAACAAGAATATCTGCTCCAAGTTCATTTGCTTTATTTAATCTAAAATCATTTATATCAACAGCTATGATATTTGAAGCACCACTTGCTTTTGCTATATTTACACACATTAACCCAATAGGACCACATCCCATTACTAAAACACTCTTTGATGTAACCTGTTCTACCAATGTTGAATATACAGCATTACCCAGTGGTTCCTGTATTGAAGCAATTTCTGGATCCAAATCAGGATTATTTTTGATTAAATTTTCTTCGGGAACTTTAATATAATCTGTAAATGCCCCATCTACATGAACTCCTAGTATTTTTTGATCCACACATATATGCTTCATGTGATTTTTACAATAGTAACATTTTCCGCAACCTATATGTGTTTCAGCTGATACGTAATCTCCCTTTACAACTGTTGAAACATCGGAACCAGTTTCTACAACTTCTCCACTAAACTCGTGACCTATTATTCTTACAGGTTCAATTCTAGCAGCAGCCCAATCATTCCAATCATATATATGCACATCTGACCCGCAAATAGATGCTGTATTTACTCTTATTATTACATCTTCTGAATTTTCAATTTTAGGTTTATCAACATCTATAATCTCAACTCCTTTTTCTCTTTTTGTTTTAGCAATTGCTTTCATATAACCTCCTTAATTTTTAATTATACAATTAATATCATTATTTTTTAATAAATTATATGTAAATCCATTCCGTCCACATGATGGGCTTTTAGATTTAAGTATAGCTTTTTTTATATTCAATAATTCACATAATTTCAAAGTTTCTTTAGCACCCCGTAAAAAATTTTCCGTTACATCATATTTTGATTTTCTTGTTATTGCCTTTTTACCGGATGATGTATATACAATATCAGCAGGCTCCCTTGGTGTAGGCAATCCTCCCAGCTGTTCGGGACAAACAGGAATTAAAATGTCTTTATCATTCCTTTCAAATTTTTCTTTTTTACTTTTGCCATCGTATCTGGTTCTCAACCCAAGCAAACACGAACTAATTAGAATTTTTGCCATTTTTTTTGACCAGTTTTAAATTAATTTTGGGTTTATTGTTTGAATTTTTACCAACTTTTAACTTTATCTTATAGTTTTTATATTTTTTATTATTTTTTACTAAATTTATTTTATTTTTTATCTTTTTCTTATATTGGTTTGCCTTTTTACTATCAATATCTATTTTTGAAAGTATATTATCAATTTTTTTATCCAGATTATCGTCTTTTTTCGGTTTTTTAGTATTTTTAGAACTTGTATTTTTATTAGTTGAAAATTGATCTGAATCAGATTTGTTTAGAACTTTTTTTGCTACATTTTTTTGAAAAAGTGCTTTATTAATCTTTTTTTCATGTTTAGTTTTCTTTAACCTATAACTATTACTTACACTTTCAAAATTAAATTGAACCTGTGTGGAACACATTTCTAAATTATTGCTAATTTTTTTCAGTTTTTTTTCTATTTCATTTTGTATCTGTCTTATCTGTCTTACCTGTTTATATTTTTTATAAATAGGAAGAGTTTCAAGCTCGGTAATATATTCTTCCAGAGTATTAATCTTATTCCGAAGTTTTTTCAAATCAGACATTTCTATTTTGTTCTGCATAATTTTATTCTCCAGAATCTCCTATAAGATTTCCACAATTTGAACAATACTTTGAATCCTTATCCACTAACTTATTGCAATTATTACACTGAATTTTATCCTTGCTTTTTTGAATTTTGGTTCCACAGTAAGGACAAAATTTATTATTACTCTTGATTTTTTCCTTGCAATTATTACAAATTATAAAACTTTCAGTATCTCCTTCAGAGTCTATTCCAGAAGGAAATATTTCTTTTAAATCTGCTCCTAAATTTAGCTTGTCCTTATTATATACCTCATAGTTTTCTTCTTTGCTATGTGTTTCTTTATTCTTATCTTCTACTTCTTCTGTGGTTTTATCTTTAATCTTACTTTTGTTAACATTTAATATTTTGAAATTTTCTAAAACAATCCCGAAATTTTTAAAATATTTCTTTAACTTATCTGCTGTATTATCTTTTACATAATTTGAGTCAAAATTATTATTTTTAATTTTTTTAAAAGATTTATCAAAATAATTTTTAAGAATATTTTCTATAGCATTACGGAAAAATTCAATTAATTCTTCATCATTTTCTATATTTCTTCTATTAACGACCTGATTGATAAAATAAAGAATTTGAACTATTTTTATATTATATTTTCCAAATGATTGAATAGAATAATTATTTAAATTAAAGGATATACCCCATTTTAATTCTTCAATCAATTCTCTACTGACATATACTGCTATAGCTTTAAATTTTGATTTATCAATATCTTGATTTTCTAAATACTTTGAGAGTTTTGGTAATCTTTTATCCGATAAGATATATGTACCAGGATTAAATAAATCAAATATTTCATTATCTTTAACTATTGCTACACGATATCCATCATTAACTTCAAGTTGTGAACCCATTTTAAAAAAATCATTTTTGCCAACCAATTCAAATATGGAATTTTCATCATTTATAACTATTTTATCCAATATCTCATTCATTTTTAACCCCTTACATTCTAACTTTACATATAAATTATATACAGCTTATAATAAAAGTCAATCATACATTATTAATAATCAAAAATACTATTTCCAACAAATTCTCTTAGAATGGATGATTTTGGCACGTAATAAGGATCAATTGAATCAAAAAGTCCTAAAATATTCAGTAAGTTTTTTGCTTCAGGATAGCAAGTGGTTTCATCTTTTACCTGAATTAAAAATCTTTTACAAAAATCCTTTAGAACCGATATTTCATATGGTAATGCCGAATTAAACATTACATCGGCTTTTTCCTGAAATGGAAAAATATATTTATTTTCACCTTTCTGAACATCAGGCCACATTTTTAAGGTATCAATTGCTGAATGCCCCCTAAATTGAGCATCTCTGACAATCCTTCTAATTAATCTAACATCACTTGTATGAATTCTATTATACCTGTCCAGATTTAAAGGTGTTAAAGCACTTACATAAATTTTAAATTTTATGTTGTTTGGAATAAACTTAGTTAATGATGGATGTAGCGAATGTATTCCCTCAATGATAATTGGATCTTTATTTGATATTTTTATAGTTTCTCCTTTTTTTCTTACACCGGATACAAAATCATATTCAGGAAGTGTAACTTTTTCACCTTCAAGAATCTTCAGAATATCTTCATTAAATTTTGAGATATCTATTGCTTTTATAGATTCAAAGTCCTTATTGCCATTTTCATCAAGTGGGGTCTCTTTTCTTGGAAAGAAATAATCATCCAGTTCAATAGTTATTGGATTTAATCCAGCAGCTTTTAAATGAATAGCAAGTCTTTTGGAAAAAGTGGTTTTTCCTGAAGCTGAAGGCCCGGATACAAGAAGCAGTCTTGACCGATCTAAATTTTCTATAATTTGTTCTGAAATATCTACAATCTTTTTTTCATGCATTTTTTCAGAAATTAGTATCATTTCTTTATTCAAATCTTTCTTAATTTTTTCATTTAACGATGGAGCATACTTGATATCAATAATATCAGTCCATCTCTCATACTCCTGATGTACACGGAATAAATTTCTGCTTTCCTTAAAAAATGCCACTTTATCCATATTTTCCTTCTCGGGTAATCTTAAAATGAATCCAGGAGGATAGTATAATAAATTGAAAACATTTAGATATCCAGTAGAAGGAACTGTATTATAATATGGCAGTTCATATACATCATCAGTTAGTTTAATCAGTTTAGTAAAACCTTTATTTTTGAAGATTTTTGCCTTTTTTTCCAAATTCTTATTTTTTAATAATTCTGCTAATTCTTCATTACTTCCCTCAATAATATTAAAATCTATATCATTATCAACTAAGTTTTTCATCTCCTGTTTTATTTCATTTATATGAGATATTTTCAATATTTGATTTTTACTCGTATTAAATCGACAATATATTCCATTACTCAGTGTATGCTCTACAGAAAATTTTGAATTTGGATAAATATTTTTGACAGCAGCCGCAAGAAGCATTATCAAACTTTTTTCATATATCCTAAATCCCTCCATGTCGTTAAGCTGAATTAGCTTATAATCTCCGTCTTTTATAAAATCTTCATTAATTTCATATTTTGAGTATATAACTCCATTTTTCTTTACAGCGACATTATTGTTATTAACAAAAATCTTATTTAATTGATTTGACATATTTTACCTCGAATCTAGATTTTTTTTAACTTCATTAAAAATCTTGTAAGTTTTTTTATCATACAGTATAACAAAAACATTTTCAATAGAGGAAGATCTATTTTCAAAATAATCATCTATCTTTCTTAATATAACTTCTGCAGCTTCTTTTAGTGGATATCCGAATATGCCTGTACTTATTGCTGGAAACGCCAATGATTTAATATTATTTTTTTCTGCAATTTTTAAACTATTTTTTACAGCATTTTTCAAAAGTTTTCTTCTTTCCGGAGTTGATTTTTTGGGACCAACTGCATGAATTACATAATCCGCTTTCAATTTACCACCTGTTGTAATTATCGCTTCACCTATGTTAATTGGGGATTTACTTCTACATTCCTTCTGTATTTTACTCCCACCCTTTTTCTTAATAACACCGGCAACCCCGCCCCCCATAATAAGCTGGGTATTGGCTGGGTTTATAATAGCTTCAACTTCTAATTCTGTAATATCACCTATTTTTAGTTTTAATTTATCAGTCATTATTATAACCCCCAAAGCTCATTTTTTAACTCCCTTTTCATTAATCTTTTTATTATATTTTCAATATCTGCATTTTGATAGATTATATCATAGATAGCCTTAGTTATAGGCATCTCAACTGAATACTTATTCGAAAGACCTTCAGCATTTTTTACAGTGTAATACCCTTCTACAATACCTCCAGCATTTTTTAAAGCATCATCAATTGAATAACTCTTGGTAAGTAATTTTCCAAAACTATAATTCCTGCTTTTACTGTCAGTACAGGTTAAAACTAAATCCCCCATACCTGCTAATCCAGAAAAGGTTTTAATATTTGCCCCCATTGCCTTACCAAGCCTGGTTATTTCAGCAAGTCCCCTGGTAATTAAAGCTGAACGTGTATTTTTCCCAAGACCCAAACCTTCAACTATTCCTGATGCAATAGCCATAACATTCTTTAATGCGGATGATATCTCTATACCTATTATATCCTTATTTAGATAAACTCGAAAAAAATTGCTTCTTAATTTTTTTTGAATTTTTTTAGTTACATCATTAATCTTACCAGCTAAAACAACAGCAGTATGCATCTTACTATATACTTCTTCTGCAAATGATGGACCTGAAAGAAGATATATTTTATTTTCATTTGTATATTTTTTTATAATATCCACAGGAAAATTCATCGTGCCTATTTCAATTCCTTTTGATAGGTTGATAATTATCTTATTATCATCAATATCTAGTGATTTCCATATTTCATCCATAAACTGAACAGGAACAGCATTTATTATTATATCGGTATTTGCTATTTCGTTTATATCATTTGTAGCCTGAATTTTTTTGTTTAACTTTGCCCCTTTAAAATACATTGAATTTTCATTAAATTTGTTAATTGAATTTGCAACTTCCTTTTCATACGCCCATATTTTAACATTAAATCCTTTATTAGCAAGATAATTAGCAAATACAGTTCCCCATATTCCAGCTCCTACAATACCATATTTCATAAACTCCTCCATTTACACCTTTTTCAATTTTAACAGGGATATTTATTCAATCAAGAGTTTTTAAAAAGCTGATAGGCGGATTTGAACCGCCAACCTACGGTTTACGAAACCGTTGCTCTGCCGTTGAGCTATATCAGCTATAAATTTTTTATAATCTTTCTAATTCTACTGTGAAATGTCTCAAAATTGGAGCTTCTCTAACTATTTTAAGCCCTTTTTTATATTTTTTTCTTTTTTTATAAATTTTATTTAATGTTTTTGCTACAAAATCCATATGATTATTTGTGTAAACTCTTCTAGGAATAGCAAGTCTTAAAAATTCCAGATCTGGATAGCGATTTTCTCCCGTTTTAGGATCTCTATCGGCTAATAAAGTTCCAATTTCGACCCCACGTATTCCTCCTTCTATGTACAATTCAACTCCCAATAGTTGTGCTGGAAACTGGCTTTGAGGAATATGAGGAAAGAATTTTTTGGCATCAATAAATACAGCGTGTCCTCCAACAGGCTTTTGTATAGGAATGTTGTATTCGTCTAATTTTTTAGCTAAATACTGAACCTGACCGATTCTTGATTTAAGGTATGTATATTTACTTGCTTCTTTTAAACCCTGAGATAATGCGCCCAAATCTCTACCGGTCATACCACCATAAGTTAAATAACCTTCATACATTATATTATAAACAGATGCGTCTTCATATATACTCTTATCTTTTAAACCAATAAGCCCCCCGATATTTACAATACCGTCTTTTTTACAGCTCATGGTAAAACCATCAACATATGAAAACATTTCTTTAATAATATCCTTAATATCTTTCTCTTTATAATTATCTTCTCTTTCTTTTATAAAGTATGCATTTTCAGCAAATCTTGCAGCATCAAAGAATAATAGAGTATCCTGATTTTTACAGAAGTTAGATACTTTTTTAATATTTTCCATTGATACGGGCTGTCCGCCTGCAGAATTACATGTAACTGTATGAATAACAAAAGGAATATTTTCATTTTCATTATTTTTAAAAACCTTTTTTAATTTATCCATATCAATATTTCCCTTAAAAGGATGATAAGTCGATGTATCATATGCTTCATCTATAGTACAATCAACAGCTTCTGCATTTCGAGATTCAATATGCCCTTTTGTAGTATCAAAATGAGCATTACCTGGAACTATATCTCCTTCTTCTACTAATGCAGAAAATAAAACATTTTCAGCTGCTCTACCCTGATGAGTAGGAAGAAAATGTTCAAAACCAAACAATTCTTTTATAGTATCTTTTAATTTAAAATATGAATCTGCTCCTGCATAGCTTTCATCCCCCAGCATAATTTCAGACCATTGCTCATCACTCATTGCATTAGTTCCCGAGTCAGTTAAAAAATCAATTAATACATCTCTGCTTTTTAGATTAAACAAATTATATTTAGCTTCTTTAATAAATTTTTTTCTTTCCTCTTTTGTTGTTGTTTTAAGCCTTTCAACCATCTTAATTTTATATGGCTCCATTTTACCAAAATCCATAAATACCTCCTCCTTAGTATAATTATAGTAAGATATAAGTTTTTAATTTATTTAATATTTAAATCTAAATCTTAAATCAATATTATATTTCAAATCGCCTTCTTCCTCGATAGCTCCCGATTCCAATGATAAGTTATCATTTAAATAAAAAATAAAATTTAATGTTCTTCTTTCAGTTTTCATATATTCATCCCTATATAAAATATAAAAATCTTCATTTATATATTTTCCCACCTCAATATCAAGATATCGTTCTTCTTCTGATAACAAGTTTCCCCTAACATTTAATATATCGAGTGTTGATTTAGCTTTAATTGGTTTTAAAATTCCTTTTTGTAGCAGATGAGTAGCTATCTCTCCGGCTTTTCTATCAAATAGATTTCTCTGAACGAGTTCTTCCGAAGTATAATTAAATAATAATAATGATACAATATCATTCTGTGACAGACTTGGATCATCGCTTGTTAATTCCACATTAGGAGAATTTATATCACCGTTTAAACTTAAATTTATCAATTTTTTCCCGTTATGAAAAACATAGGTTTGAGCTAGAAGTTCTATTTTGGGAATTTCATCCGGAGAATTTGGAAAACTAACAATACATTTTTTTATATCAAACTGTACAGTTAGATATCTTATATTACCTTTTATAGCTTCTAAGGTTCCTGTAAAATATAATTTGTTACTACCATATTCATTTTTATAAGATAAATCTGATTCAAATTCGATATTTGCATTTTCATTTTTAACCCATAAATCATTGTCTGAATTAAAACTAACATTCAATGCCTTATTAAAATCATAGGTACCTCCCTGGCCAGTTCCTATTAATTCCTTAAAATTGGCATCTACTACTCCTTCATCGATATTTAAATTTCCTTTAATACTGCTTCTATTTTCATTTCCTTCTAAATATATTTTACCATCAAGCCAGCCACTAAAATACCACAGGCTTGGCATATAAGCCTTATTGATATCAACCGTCCATTTATAATCACTCATTTTTAATACATTACTGTGATAACCATAAAATTTTACTAATTTATTATTTTCCGTTTTACCAACGAATTCATCTACTTTTAGATAATTATCCGTTATTGAAGCATCTCCATTAATTTCATTTACATATAAATTCCCGAAACTATAAACAATCAAATTTGTATCAAAAACTTCAACATCCGCATTAACATTTAAGCTATTCTCATAATCGATTTTAAAGGGACCCTTAAAATAACCATCAATAACTGCCACATCTCCAATGAAAGGATTAACAAGATATGAAGAATACATTTTGTTAAAAAGAATTTTTATATTACATTTTTTAATATTAATGCTTTTTTTAGTAATATTTAGATTAATATCTCCAGCAATTGAATTTTTAACTTCATCTACATAAAAAGATGAGTTGATAATCTGATAATTATTATCTTTCATTGAGCCATTTAATTCAATATTATTGTAGTGTACATTTTCAAGTTGACTTGTATTAATTGTCAATTTAGGTATTGTTAAATTAAATTTCGAAACATTATTATCTTTCCCAATAGATTGATAATCAAAGTTAAAATTAGCCTGGCCCTGCAACTCATTAAATGCTTTAAAATATTTTTTTAGTATTGATAAATCCAGATTGCTTTCTACTGAAAGATTTGTTTTAAGCAAATCATAATAAGTGTTAGCATTAAAAACGATATAACTGTCACCATTCTCAATTTTAAACTTCTCGAGATTTAAACTTTTCTTATTAAATAATAATTTATCTATAGACATTTCATACTCTGTATTGTAAATAGATAGACTATCTGAAAAATTTTCGACTTTCCATTTATTTTTTGCTTTATTTGCAATAAAATTCAAATTAATTTTATTTTTATCCGTTATATATAATTCTGTTCCTTCAGTTTTGATTTTTTCGCTTTTGGGACTATATGATAGTTTGATCTTCCCATTATCAAATATATTTGTTTTTTTATAGTTTAATTTATTGAAATTTAAATCTAGATTAAGTAAGTCTTTATACTCAATTTTTGCTTCAATATTATCTATTTTAATGGAATTTTTATAGCTTAAATTATCAGCATTAATATTACCATCAAAAAACAATCTATTTTTATTTTTTTTCACATTTCCCTCAAAATCTATAATTCCATTTAATTCATTTTCTAGTATCAGGTTTCCAATTTTTACTTTTTTTAGATTTAAATTATAGTTATATGAACCATTATAATAATTACCATTAAATTTTACCGACCCATCTCCAACATCAAGCTCAACATTTTGAACTTTATAGGAAGAATGATCTTTATGCAATCTGGCATTTCCATTTTTTATTCTTTCATTATTCAATGTCCCTTTTAAATCCTTTAAGCTGATATCTCCAACAAAATTTCTCCATTTAGTTCCAACACCAGAAAAATTAACTTTTCCATTCAGAGAACTGGAATACTCGGTATCTTTTAACAGCTCTGAAATATTTATATTTTGAAACTTAAAATTTCCTTTTAACCGATTTTTTTCAGAAAAAAGATAGCTTAAATTCCCCTCTAAAATTCCGTTTTTCCATACAACATTAAGATTATTTACTTTAAGCAATTCTTTTGATAAAAATACATCGTACTTACCATCATTAATTAGTACATTTTTATAGGAACCATTTTTAAGAGACATTGTTCCGGAAAATTTTGGTGATAAGTTATTGCCAAAAATTTGGCCAGAAATTGAAACAATACCTTCAGAATTTGAGGAAATCTTATTCAAATTAAATTTTCTAAGAATTACATTAATATTAATTTCATCATTTAAAATACTTCCTGTTAGTTTGAAATTTGATTCGTTAATAGCGGAATTAATATTTATATCTATATTCCCACCTTTTTTTTCAATACTTGAATCAGAAACATTGAAAGTATTTTCCCGATAAGAAATAATTGATTCCCTTATTTCAAGCAATGTATTATTAAAATCTTTTTCTAAAAACATATCGCTATTTTTAAATTTTATATATACATCACTGTCATGAATTAAATAAAAATTTCTTAGATCGATATTATTTATTTTATAATTTAAAGAACTTGAACTTGGATTCTGGCTATTTAATAAATCTAATAAGTCTTTTCTATAGATAATAGCTTTTTCTAATTTTAAATCCAAAATATTTACTTTGTTTTTATTGAAAAATGTAAGTGGTGACACAACAATAGAGGATTCTTTAATTGAAGATTTACTGCCTACATTTACATTTTTAAATTCTAGCGTAAGTGGGAATTTTAAATTGATATTGTTTTTATCAATTTTAATATCATAATTTTTCAATACCAATGATAAATAATTGTTTGTGATATAATCATCTAAATTCATATAACTTATAAAAAATACAATGGTGAAAAATATTAAAATTGATATAAATATTTCTATACAAATAGTTCTAAATATTTTTTTCATAATATCCTAAAATATTTGGCCTATGGTTAAATAAAAGTTTTCGCCTTCCTCTGATATTTTGTATGCGTAACCGGTTCTAAGAACCAAAAAAGGTAAAACATATCTCAATTCTATACCTGTTGTTATTTTTAAATTTTCTTTTCTAAAGTTTTTATTTTTTTTCATACCTTCTCCAATGTCAACAAAACCCTCCAACCAAAAACTTTTATATATTTTTAATCTCTGAGCTATATTAACAATAACTGCTTTATAAAATTCTTCACCAATTCCTTTATAACTATATCCTCTAATATCATATACGCCTCCTAATGAAATTAATTCATCATAAGGTACATTTAATTCATTATTAATACTGCTATAGATTTTGAAATTTAAATGAAGTAAACTTATTAATTTTGATTTATAAATATTTTTATAAAATGCCGCTTCATAATTTCCGTATAAAAATTGCCAATCTCCTTTTAGGAAATATCCCGATAATCTTTCAAATAAACTTATATAGAAACTATCATTTACAGGATTAATCTTTCTATCAATATTATCATAATAAAACCTTGCTACAATGTTGTTAGAAACAAGCCATTTATTTTTTTGAGTTTCTGATTCTTCAATTTTTAAATCTTCGTAAAATGTTAGTTTTTTCTCAAACCCAAAAAGAAAAAAGTAATCTTTTCTGAATTCTTTAGTAAAAAGTGAACTATATGTTAATTTGTTGTATTTTGATTTTTTATCTTTTTCAAGTTTTAAATTTAAGGAATTCTCCCAGCTGAACCTATTAACAAAGAATCTGGGCTGTGTTAAATTAATATCAGCAGTTACTTCATAATAATTTTTGTTAAAATCAATATTATTATTGTTACTAAATTTAAGTACTAACAACTTCCTTAAAAAATTATTATTACCCCACTCAAAACCTATCCGTGTTATTGCAGGCGTGGTATATCCCACATTAAAACCTATCCATTTATTTTTATCTTCAGTAATATCAAATAACAAATCAACATATTTATTTTTTCTTTCAAAATATTTTATATCAATATTTTTAAAAACATTTAAGTCATAAAGTAGTTTTCTATATTCTATAACTTCCTCTTTTGAATATCTGTCACCTGTACTGAAATCTAATCGTCTTTTTAAATACTCTTCCTTAATACTATTCAACCCTGTAAACATTATATCACCATAATAGTGAATATCGCCTTCGTTTATTACAATAGATAGATATATATCAACACCGTTTTTTCTAGTTTTTTCTAATTTTATATCAGGTTTAAAATATCCCTTATTAGCCAAAAAAT
>CAZMFS010000022.1:0-12899 GCA_964565585.1 uncultured bacterium | reverse complement strand
TATTACCCTCTTTTAAACTTTCAAGGTATATTAAAACCTTTTTCTTTTGTTCTGCGCTTAACAATTCTATTTTTTCAATACTTTTTTTTAAATATCTTTTCTGACTATTTAAAAATTCTGGAGCTTTTTTTTCATTAATACTTACATGCAACTTCACCATTTTTTTTATTTTATTAAAAATTTTAAGGGGTTGAGAGCTAATTTTACTCAGAAAGGTTTCATTCGGAATTTTATCAAAAACAATTCCTTTTCTATTTTTATGTTCAACAATCTTATATGGATAGGGAGTATTAATATCCATATTGTAAGCATACTTACTTAACATAAATTCTTTTTTAATAACTGCATCCGAAAATATATTATCAAAAAGCTTCAAAACCGTTTCTTTTTCATAGGAATATATTTCTGCTGTTTTGCCCTGTCCTATTAATTTTAAAGAATCCAAAAAAACCTCCAATTATTAAACTAATTTTCATTTATTATAGTGGAAATTTTTCACCTTTTTTATAAATTAAAATCGCCTGACCTCCACCTTCATAATTCTCATTGCCTAAAATTTTCTTAAATCTTTTACTGTTTTCCAATATATGCAAAACTACATATTCTTCTGTAGTTCCTATAATACTAAAAAGTCCCCGGATTTCATCCAGTTTTTCAAAGTTTACTTTTGCAAGGCATTCATGGTTCTCTTTGTCAAATACAAGCATTCTTGGTTCTATTACTTCAAGAGAATCCCCAATTTCTCTGTTTATTCTTCCTCCATTAAGGGAAGAATATAGATACTTATCATCCAGCTTTAGCGAAGAAGCCAGAATATCTCCCCTTATACTCATATGTCCCTCACGAACAAGCCAGTTTGCAGGTTCAATTTTTTCTTTATAATCATATCTTATTTCTTCTATTCGATTGAAATTCAGATCGTATTCAATTATCCTGTAAGGGGGATCTATATGACTAAAATATATTTTTTCTTCATTTTTATCAACTTTTAACACTCCTCCCATAAACCTTTCTTTATCTTCGGGTTGCCCTTTAAGCTCCCTTTTTTTATAAACTTTTGATTTACCTTTTTTATTTATTCTGCCGAAATAAACCGAATTCATGCTGTGATAGTAAAAATTTTTATTATACATATCAAAAGTAAATATAAATCCTGTTTGACTGTCATAAGTTATTTCATCAAAATAGCTTCCATCAGAATTGAGAATAGTTATTCTTTGGACCCCGTTATCGGCTAAATAAATCTTATCATTTATAAACTCTAATCCCAGACAGTTTAATACCTCTCCGGGACCTTTTCCTTTTCTAATTATTATTTTCTTTTTTTCATTACCATCATAATCCATAAATCTAATAATATATTTATCCTGATATTCCTGCAAATAATAAATAAAATCTTTATATATCCCTGCTGTATAAATTGCATTGTTATTTGTCATATTTTCAGCTATAAAAGCTTTTTTCAAACTTAACCTGCTTTTTTTTACTTCCTTGCTGCATCCAAAAAAGGATGTTACTATTATTAAAGTAAATACCATATATTTTAGCTTCATAGTTTGCTCCCTTCTTTTTATATATAATAGACATATAAAGAACAAAAAATGTTTCAAATTATTAAAAAAGATAAGTTTTAAAAATTAACTGTAGATTTTTACAATTTCTGTAAAAACAGAATTTATAATTTTATTGATTATTCTCTTCCTATTTCCAAAGAAATTATTTTTGAAATTATAACATTTTTTATCATCGGCAATTGAGAAGTATACCAGCCCTACAGGTTTATTCGCTGTGTCCCCACTTGGGCCTGCAACACCAGTAACTGCGACCCCGATATCCGAACTCATTAAATTTCTGATATTTTTTGCCATTACTTCTGCGACCTGTTTTGAAACTGCACCGTGTTTTTTTAATACCTCTTTCTTTATATTTAAATTCTGAATCTTGATTCCATCTTCATAGGCTATTAGTCCTCCTTTACAGATATTTGATGCACCAGGTATTTCTACAATCTTTGAGCACATTTTTCCCCCACAAACTGTTTCAGCAAAAGAGATATCTTTATTAATTTTTTTTAGAAGATTAAAAACTTTTCTGTTTAAATCAATATCCCCGGTAAAAAATATTTCATTTTCCATTAAAATATTTTCAATTTTTGAAGCTGTTTTCTTAACAATCTCTTTTGCTTTTTCTATGGATTTTTCCCTTTTACTTATATGTAATTCAAGCCAGGCTTTTTGTTTAAAATAAAATCCAAGCTCACATTCAGTTTTAATATTCTTCAGCAAACCGGCCATGCTGCTTTCTCCAATACCGTATGCCCTTATCACTTTTTCATATTCCCTAATATGTGCTAAACTGTTGTCTTTTATTATTTTTGATAAAAACGATTTTATCATAGGTCTATTTTCATTGGGAGGTCCTGGAAGAAGAAAATAATATTTTTCATCATCTTTATAGTATAAACCGGGAGCACTACCGTTATTGTTTTTTATAGCAACTGCACCTTCAAAACTCATCGCCTGTTTCTTATTTGACTCCAGAATGCTTTTGTTTGTTATTTTTTTATATCTACTACAAATATTTTCCCACAGAGTCTTATTAAAATATAATTCCTTATTAAGATATATCCCTAGAGCCTTTTTAGTATTATCATCTTCTGTAGGCCCTAACCCGCCGGTAGCAATCACGATATTGCTATCTTTTGTTGCTTTAAATCCATTCAATATATCTTCTATACTATCGCTTACACTCACGTGATATTTGGTTTTAATACCAAAATAATTAAGAAAATTTGATATCCATCCAGAGTTTGAGTCAATAATTTTACCTTTTATAATCTCGGTTCCTATCGTGATAATTGATGCCGTTATAACTTTTTTCTTCATACATCAGCTCCGGTTATATTACATTATGATAAATTAACTTTTTTTATTTTTTTTGTTTTGATACATTCTTTCATCCGCTTCATTATAAATTTCTTTTATATCCCGGTCGTTTCTTCTCATCGTAGCATACCCTATTGAAATTTTTAAAGGTTCTTTAAGGTCATTTTTGTTGTTAAAGTTTTCAAGTTTTGAAAAAAATCTAATACTAAACTTTTTTATATCCCGAAAATTCGCCTCAGGAAGTATTATCGCAAATTCATCTCCCCCTATCCTTGCTACAACATCCTCAGATCTTGTAATTTTATCAAATAATCCAGCAGCCATCTTTATATATTCATCACCTTTTTCGTGTCCATATGTATCATTAATATGTTTTAAATTATCTATATCTCCAATAATAATACTTATAGGCAATCTTCGTGAATCATCAAGTCTTTTCATTTCATTCTCAAAGTATCTTCTATTATAAAGCCCGGTTAGTTCATCATGAAATGATAGATAAGTCACCTCTTCATTTTTATTTTCTAATTCTTCGATTACTTCTTTAGCTGTTTTATCAATTACTATTCTAAATATTAAAATTATTATAAGCAAACTAATAACAGTAACAGCTCCTACAAGGATTGATATTTTTCTCAGGGTCGAAGCAAACCTAGTTTTTGACATTTCAGCTTTAAGCCAGTATTTAGTCGTCAATATCTGACGAATAGTAGCAATTTTATTATCAAAAACTTTAATTTTATCCATATATTTAGGATTCTTAACTATGCTGTAATCTATTTGCTTTTGGGAAATTTCATTTAGAATATTCTCAAGATTAAAAAAGGCTATATCATAGCCAAGTAGTTCTTTTTTTTCATAAATAGGGGAACTTACAATCATTATATTTTTCGGAAGCAGAATCTTAATCATAGTTTTGTCATTTTTGAAATTTAAATAATCATTTAGATGTTTTCTATTTACCTTGCCACAGGAAGCAATAATCTTATTATCTATACTTATTCTTAAGGCTCCCTTTATACCCTTTAGTGCTTTTACCCCATCTACATATTTGGGCTGGGTATAATTCTTAAGCATGTTTAAGCTGATATCATCTTGTTTATAATCATAAAATTTTTCCCTTATCATTGTCCTGCTGGAAAGACTTTCTGTACCCTCAACCTGATTTTTAAAATAATTTTCAAGATTGGTTTCTGAAATTGATACTATATGCGTAAAATCCCTTTTAAAACTTGCTTCAAGCTCATTTCGCATAGGTCTATAAACAAAAAAATAAAACAGCAGAATGATAAAAACAATTGAAATTAATATTAAATATTTTAAATTCTTAAAAATCTTTTCCATCAAACCACCATTATTATTTTTTTAGTATTTGCCGGCTCAATTAAAGTAAATCTTTTTATTTAATCATAAATTAAATCTTATTAATTTATAATCAATTCTGTTCTAAATTATTAAGAATCATATCAACAATTCCCATCTGATATCCCAAAGATGAAAAAATCAAATTTTTATCTTTATCAAAGATCATAACTACCGGATAGTTATTCCAGCCCAAATTTGATTTTAAGACTTTATCCCCATTCTTAAAGTTTATAAATCCATAATCAAAACTATCTCTAATATCATCACCATTTCTGCTCACAGAATAAATTATAAAATTATAATCACTGAACCTATTTATGTTATTCAATATTTGATTGGTCATTCTGATTTCGGGCTCATTTTTCTCTTTACCTCTTATATAAACAATTGTGCTTTGAGAAACATCTCCTATTATATTTTTTACTCTCGCTAATGATTCTTTTTCCCAGTTGTTTTTTTCTTTATATTTTATTTTGGGTGTGTTTAAACTAATACTTACCGCATTATTTGTATTATTTTCAATTGATTTTATAATTACATTTGCATCCCCATTGTCATTTCTTGTAAAAGACTCAACATATATAGGGTTATCTCTTTTTAAATACTTAGCTTTATATTTTTTACCAATACTTTTCCCTTCAAAAAAAATATAAGAAAGCTTCCCATCTTTTTTTAGAGAAGCTATAAGAAAATTCTCCCAGGGAACTGCCTTAATTTGTCTGCCATCTTTATATATTGATATCAACATTGTCTTCTTTTCTTTCTTTTCCGGCTTCCTGCTTTTTTTATTAGCTATCCATTTTTCACCATCATAATATTCCAGCTGTCCGGTCCATTTCACAGGAATACCTATATATCTGTAGCAGGCACTTATTAACTTTGTACGGTAAGAAGTAGAAATATTTTTCATATTAAGTATATCCATCGGATTTAGTGGAGAAGAAAAATACCCACGTTTATATTCTTTATCAATGTTAGTATTATTCATTATATACTCTTTAATATTTTTAACCGTTTTAGAAATATTTCTATCTTTTAAATTTTTTATCTCTTTGTAAAAATTTTTCTGCCATCCATTTTGGACAAAATTAATTTCCTGCGGTTTTGCTATAATATTTCTGTAATATTTCATATCTGATATTTTAAAATTATTCTTTATATCCGCAAAAACATTTACAATTTCCATAATTCTTCTATGATTAGGAATCTCAATTAAATCCTTAATATTCCATTTCTTTAATATTTCAAGCAAAATTTTTGTCTTAAGATTATTCCCTTTAAATTCCTTAAATACTTTTAAAAAATCATCGCTGTTTTCAGCTAATTTGTTTACTTTATCTATAAACTCTTCTCTTTTTTTATAATAATCATTATTCTTCCCATTAAAATAAATCGAATCATAATACTTTAGAATTTTTTTGGTTTTTATAGCTTCATTTATCCTTTTATACCTTCTTAGCTTGGCTAATTCTTTTTTATAACCGAAATTATCAATTAAGTTTTTATTTTTTGATTTATCAATATTCTCAACAGGCAATTTAAATCTCATAACAAAATTTGAATCCAACTTTTTATTTCTTTGGAGTACTATTTTTTTCTCAGTAGTCTGATTTGTATCTAAAACTGCATAACCCAATTTGTTATTTTTATTAGCAATAATAAAAAATGATGAAGTCCCTAATTCCAGATTTGCATTCCCTTTTTTATCAGATTTTAACTCAAGCACTTCAAATAATCCTCCAAATGTTGGAACATAAAAATGTATAATTGCATTTTTTATTTTTTTCATGCTTTCATCAACAACTTTAATATTACAATCTTGAGTTTCTGTATAAAAGTTAGTAGAATTAATATAAGTTGAATTTTCATAACTTTTCAAAATATTTTCAAAATTATAATCCCCCAGAGCCATAGATGTAATTAATCCAGCTCTTCTGGTTGGTTTGCTAAACCAAGTATTGTTCAAAGAATTTTTTGCTTCACCTAGATATTTCCATCCCTCTGGAGTCCAGATTTCAACCCACGCATGATTATTATTTTGAAATCCCCAAAAGGGTACACTGGCTGGTCTGGCGGGAATACCTACAGATCGAGCGGCTGCAATATAGAGTATCATTATTTCTTCACATCTTCCCCGCCCTCTTTTTATTGTAGTTAATGGACCCTGATCCCTCCGTGATGTTCTATTGAATTTCATTTTTTCGGTAACCCATAAATTCACTTTAATAGCAGCTTCTTCTATAGATTTACATTCTTTTATGAGAGGATGAAGCTTTTTATAAAATTTTTTTCTCCAAAATTGTAGGGGCTCCTGGGATATCCTATATGGAAGAACAAAATGTTTAAAAATCTTTTCATTATACAATTTAGTATAGGGAATAGTTCTAGTTTTAAAAGCATATTTAACATTTTCTCTTAGATATTTATTATTTAAGACAGCTAGATCATTGAAAGAAGCATTATTTAACAAAAACTTGTAAGCCTTCCCGTATTTTGAATTATTAGATTTATATATTTTTTTAAGATCTTTTTTATTAACCCCACTATATTTGTTAATATTTTTTAAAGTTTGGGATTTAGCACTAATTAAAACTACAAATATTAAACAAAATACTAAAATATAAAACTTTTTCATCATTATTCCTCCACTTTTAAAAATTATAAAATTATCTATTTACAATATTATAATGGATAGAAACAGCTATTCAATAGAAAGCTAATAATAAAATATATTGATGATACTTATATAGATTGATACCTAATTTATTTAATCTAGATGATATAAATTTTTAAAAAAGCATTATGAATTGTTTAACTTTACAAATGCTTTAATATTTAATTCTTTTGCAGATTTAAACCCACACTTTTTATAAAACTCCTTCAACCCATCACCGGAATCGGCAATAAGGACTTTTTGTCTTATATTTTCAAACGGCCCTAAGACCTTTTTTAATAGATTACTGCCTATACCTTTAAATCTGAAATTTTTTCGAACAAGCAAATCCTGTATATAAACAATCGTTTCATTATCCGAAATCACCCTTGAAAGTCCAATTAGCTCACTTTTATTCCAGGCGGTAACAACATAATTGGATTGCTGTATCCCTTTTTTCAACTTCTCAGGATTTCTTGTATAGCTAGACCATCCGCAATCTTTATATAGCTTTAATATTTTTTTAAATTTAATATTTTTCTTACTAGAATATTTTACCA
Source organism: uncultured bacterium (assembly GCA_964565585.1). GTDB lineage: Bacteria > Macinerneyibacteriota > Macinerneyibacteria > Macinerneyibacteriales > Macinerneyibacteriaceae > Macinerneyibacterium. The sequence goes on along the minus strand of CAZMFS010000022.1, from coordinate 5,436 downwards.
TCTCTTTTTAAAAAATTTAGTTTAAATTTTGCAGATACTTAAGGGTTTCTTCAAACCCTCCCTCAAATATTATTTCTCTTTCGGTTTTTTCCATATGATGTTCATACATGGGATCATAATATTCCTTTAAAAGGGCTTTAATCCACTTTTTATGCATTTCGTGTTCATTTTTATTAATTTGTTTTTTAAATGCTTCATGAAAAACATCTGTCAATTCATCGTGTCGTTTTCCCCCCAATCTCTTTTTTATTTTATCAAAACTATTATTTATAAAATCATACCATTTTCCCAAACCCTCTTTTTCTCCGAATTCTGCGATATAATTTTTTTGGGAATCTACGACATATTCCTGAAAAGTGATCTCAACCCTTTCTTCAATAGGTGTATCAAGAATTACTAAGGGACTGTCAGTGAAATATTCAAACAGCGGTTTGGGGATAAATAGACGACCTATATGATTGCTTTCATCTTCAATTATAAGATGCTCATAACCGTTATGTTTATGCTTAATTAACTCGGTTGCAAGCTTATTTTCGAAATTTATAGGGGTTGGCTGTTTTTTAATGTAGTTTCCAAAACCCGACCCCCTGTGATTTGCTATACCTTCAAGGTCGATTGAATTTTTTAACTTATTTAATAAAATTGTTTTTCCCGATCCGGTATATCCTCCAAGAGTAATAATTTTTTCTATCTGTTTTTCCGGTTGTAAATGATCTATCAAAAAATTTCTAAGCGCTTTGAAACCACCTTCAAGCCGTGGGATCAATTTATTGGAATGTTCCTCAATCCAATTCTGTACAATTCTAGACCTCATACCGCCCCGTGCACAGTATATAACACTCTCAGGATTTTCTTCTATAAAATCAATCCAGGTCTGTATTCTTTCTTTTTTCTTTTTTCCCGATACAAGTTTGTGTCCAAGAGCAACCGCAGCATCATGCCCCTTTTCGCTGTAACATTTCCCCACCTTATGTCGCTCCCTGTTATTCATAAGAAAAAAATTATACGCATTGGGAAAAGCTCCCTTTTTGAACTCTTTAGGAGCCCTCACATCAATTAACGGTATATCTTTAACAACAATATTATAATAATCATCTGTTAATTTTTTTAAAACATTCTTATACATTACTATATCACTTTTATAAATTTGTCATCATCCCTGGGTTTTTTTGTCTTCCCGAGGGATTCAAGTTCATATCCTGCATTATTGACAATTTCTTTAAATTTATCAACTTCTTTTCTTTTTACTACTGCAAGTAATCCTCCCGAAGTTTGAGCATCACAAAGTAGGATCTGCTGTTCTTTGGTCATTTCATCAATTTTATCTCCGTAATTTTTGAAATTATTTTTTGTGCCTCCTGGGATACAACCCATTTCCATATACTTCCTGGTATTGGGAAGGACAGGAACTCTGCTGTAATCTATTTCGGCAGAAATGTTACTCGATTCACAAATTTCTAACAAATGTCCGAGAAATCCAAAACCAGTAACATCAGTTAGAGCAACCACTCCATCCAATTTTGCTATTTCCATTCCTATTTTATTCAATTTACACATTGTTTCTACTGCTATATCAATATCATTATTCTCTATTTTATTTTTTTTCTGGGCAGTACTTAAAATTCCTATTCCCAGAGGTTTGGTAAGAAATATTTCACAATCCTTTTCTGCTTTATCATTCTGTTTTAAGTATTCATTTTCTACAATACCCGTTACAGAAAGGCCGAAAATTGGTTCCGGAGAATCAATAGAGTGTCCACCTGCAAGATTAATACCGGCTTCTTCACATGCAGAGCGTCCTCCATCAATTACCTCTCTTGCAACTTCTTCCGATAATAGATCGATAGGCCATCCAAAAATAGAAATAGCCATTAAAGGTCTGCCTCCCATTGCATATATATCACTAATTGCATTTGTAGCTGCTATCCTACCAAAGGTAAATGGATCATTTACTATAGGCATGAAAAAATCAGTGGTGCTTAGAACAGATGTTCCATTACCCAGATCATAGGCTGCCGAGTCATCTTTACTGCTGTTTCCTACCAGAAGTCTTGGATCCTTTATCTGCTCCCTTGAAGATTCAAGTATAGATTCAAGTACTTTTGGAGCTATTTTGCATCCACAACCTGCTCCATGGCTGTATTCGGTTAATTTAACTTCTTTTTTCATAAATATTCCTCCATTTTTCCTACTTATTCCTCAAGTTATTTTAGCCCAAATTAGCTTAAAATCCAATGATAAAAATTTTAAGCATAAATTAAATATTCTGATAACTATAAAATCAGGCTGTAAAAATACGTAACATTTTTAATATTATGTGGAGTATTTATTTTTGTGTCATGCTTCCCTTTCTTACGGGACGGCTTGACCGAAACTCGTTTCTGCATCTTCTATAATTAATTGATATGTGATCTCTTAGAGAAGATTTTAGAATAACTTAAAGACGGGTCTTTCCTATAAGCAAGAAAGAGATGACTGCCTTCTAATCAATTTGAATACTTTTTAATTAGTTTACAGTCTGGAATTATAATTGACTGAGCAGTATTTTATCAAACAATTTATCCGGAAGTATCTTTCGCAGAAAAATCATCAACCGGGCCATTTTTCCCGCCACATAACGGGTTTTAGGATTTTTAGATTCTATTGCCTTCAATACAACTTCGGCTATTATTTCAGGAGAAGAAGCTCTTTCTGGCTTGTAAAGTTTTCTTGTGGAATCTGCAATCTTTGCAGCCATTTCTTTGTAGGCTCCATCTTTAGAACTTTCAAGAAGTTTTTCCCTCATCACATCCTGAAAAGAAGTCTTAATAATTCCGGGTTCTATTATAACAACATCGATCCCGAACTGTTTGACATCGATTCTTAAACAATCGGACCAGGCTTCAAGTGCATGTTTGGAAGCATGATACCACCCTCCCAGAGGGGTATATATTTTGCCCCCCATAGAAGAAGTATTTATTATTAATCCAGAATTGTTCTCTCTCATATGCTTTAGAACCAGCCTTGTTATTCTTGCTAGTCCAAAAAGATTAACTTCAAACTGGTATTTTGCATCCTCAATATTAATATCTTCGGCACTCCCATACAGCCCAAATCCGGCATTATTAAACAAAACATCAATTCTTCCTTCCCTCTTTAAAACAATATCGATGCAGCGATGAACCTCCTCTTTATTTGTAATATCCATTTTTACTGTATTTACATTACTAGCTTTCAATTCATCAATTTCTTTAACAGTTCTTGAAACACCATAAACGATATAACCTTCTTTAGCCAATTTTTCACATGTTGCTTTGCCAATGCCGGAACTTGCACCGGTAATTAAAACTACTTTTCTATTCATATCCCTGCTCCTTTCGCTGACATTAATATAAATTAAATTGTAACTTCTGAAATCCAGAATGTTTTTATTCATTTAAAGATAATATTTATTATAAACAGAAACCTTTAGAAATGCAATTAAATATGCACACTAATTATTTGAATCTTATTTTGAAAGATTAATCACTCCCGATTTTACTACTTTTTCCATTATCGATTTAAGCAAAGATAGTTCTTTCTTTCTTTTTGTACTTATTTTAATATAAGCAAAATATAAAACAAAAACTAACCCAAGGAGCATAAGAACTCCTATAAAAACACCCGAATTTTTAATAATTTCATTTGATTTTGAGATATTAATCAGTAAATAAAGAAGTGGTCCCAGAAATAAAAACAGTCCGGAAATTAGAATAGCGGCCTGTTTGATTGGATTTTTATCCTTTTTAATTTTTTTCTTTAAAAGTTTTTTTATCATCTCTTTTTCATTTTTTTTAAGATTTATCTTCATAAATTGCCTTTCAAAAGTTATATGATATTTAATAATACCCCTGTTTAAATAATTATCAAGGCTGTAATTTGTAAATTTTTTTATATATAAAAATTTAGATCTATCATTAATTTTAAATATTCCATGGTAATCTCTTTTACTTATATCATAAAGATTGTTTAAAAAATGATAGTTATTTATTTATCGGGATCGGTTTTCACAACACAGTTTCTACCATCTTCCTTTGCTTCATAAAGAGCCTCATCTGCTATTTTTAACAAACTTTCAAAATTTTTGATAGAATCCCTGTAGGCTGTAACCCCCATGCTGATTGTTAAAGGAATTTTTTTATTATCTATTCTAACAACTTTTTTCTCAATATTCTTTCGTATTCTCTCTGCCGCCTCTAAAGCACCATCCAAATCTGTTCCAGGAAGCAAAATACTAAATTCTTCACCACCTATTCGTGCCAAAACATCAATTTCACGTATTTCACTCTTAACAACATCTGCCAGCTTTTTTAAAACTTTATCCCCGGCTGCATGTCCATAATTATCATTAACCTTTTTAAAATGATCCACATCAAACATGATTAAAGAAAAATTTTGATCATATCTTTCCGCCCTTATCATCTCATCATCTCCGGCCTGCATGAAATATCTTCTATTATAGACTCCCGTTAATGAATCATGATAATTCAGGTATATTATTTTTTCTTCTTTTTCCTTCCTTTTCTGAAAATTAATTTTCCATACTCTGATAGAAATATACCATGAAATAAATAAAACAACAAAAGATACTAAAACAAATATCAGAGATACTAGAGTAACTTTTTTTTCGTTTCTAACAATATCTCTAATGTGTCTGCTTAAATATTTAGAAAGTTTTCTTGTAGATTCTTTAAGTCTTAACTGATTTTTAGTATAGGTCCATCCCTTTAACAGTTCTGTAGCCTTTTCTTTATTCCCATAACTTATTACCTTGAAGACTTTATTTTCAATACTATAAGTTTTATCACGATAGTTTCTTATTTTTTCTACTTCATTTTCTATTTTTTTATCTTCTACCAAACTATTAATTTTGCCCAGAAGATTATTTAACTTGGGCCGATGCTCTCTGTACCTTCTTTTTAATCGCAAATCGCCTGTAGCAACAGCAAGTCTTGTAGACATCTCCATGCTGGTGATATGATATAATAATTCAGAAGAGGCTTTCTGCAGCTTGAACTCTTTTTTTTCAAATCTTTTAATAGTTGAATATGAATTAATTAAATTCCATACTAGAAGAGCTATTAATAGAATTGTAATTCCAACTGATATCCAAAACCATCTATTTGAATAATAACTTTTTCTATTAAACTCTTCTTTTCCGTCCATTCTTTTCCTTTAAGATAAATCTTCAATCATTAAGCCAGCCCTTTACCAGCTTTTTGTTTCTTTTAACCCATCTCTTGGCAGCTTCTTCATTGGTAAGATTAGGTTTTTGCATTAATAACATGCATTCTTCCATATCTTCCGGTTCCCAGTAAAAATTATCAAGGAACTCATAAACCTCAGGCATATCATCTTTTAAACCTTTTCGAACAACTGTACTAATATGTTCTTTATCACCATAAATATTTTTTGGAT
>CAZMFS010000021.1:0-12932 GCA_964565585.1 uncultured bacterium | reverse complement strand
AGGAGAAAATATTTAAGATGAAAAAAACAATTGTTCTAATTTTAATGACAGTATTGTTTTTAACTGCTTCTTTTGCACAGTTTGGGAAAAATAAAATTAGAGAAGATCAATTTGACTGGAAAATATATTCAACTGAAAATTTTGATATTTACTATTATGATATGCCTTACAGGATTGTATCAAGAATCTCGAAAGTAGCAGAAAATACCCTCGATGAATATAAGCAAAGATTAAATATTAAGATCAAATACAAAACTCCATTAATTCTATATCTTAATAAGAAAGAATTTTCTCAAACAAATGTTATAGACGGGTTTATATCTGAGAATGTAGGTGGTTTTGTAGAATTGAGAAAGCGGAGATTGGTCATTCCATTTAATGGGGATTTCTTTGATTTTGAGAGAGTTTTAAGACACGAACTAGTTCATGTTTTCCACTATCAGTACATGTATCCCTCCAGTATGCCTTTAAGGGAGTTGTACAGATCGATATCGGAACCCCCTTTATGGTTAATTGAGGGGATGGCAGAATATTTTTCTAATGATTGGCAGCCAATAGGTGAATTGATGCTTAGAGAAAATATTCTAACTTCAAGTATTCCATCTGTTGGTTTAATGGATGATTATAGATTCCAAAGCTACGGATATTATTCATATAAATTAGCTCAATCTTTTGTTGAATATCTTGCTGATGAATATGGGGAAGATAAAATAGTTCTTCTATTTAAAAGACTATCAACGAGAATAAATGTAGATTATAAAGAAGAATTTAAAAAAATTTATGGTATAAAAATTGAAACAGCCGATCAGATGTGGAAAGAAAATTTAAAAAAAACTTACTGGCAGGATGGATTAACTAAGGAAAATCCCTATAAAATCTATCAGATGATAGATTTTAAAAAAGATAAAAACGTTAATTTTATTTATCCCAAGCTTTCTTTTGGAAACGAGGTGGTGGCTTTATATGCTAACTACAGGGATGAATTAAATATCCTACTGATAAACAAAAAAAGCGGAGAACTAATAAAAAATTTAACCAAAGGGTTGAAACTTGATGAATTTAGAAACCTAAAGCTGAATCCTTCCTCGCTTTGCTGGGGTGAAGACGGGATATATATTTATTATATAGCGAGCTTGATTAATCGGGATGTTATAGTTAAACAAAATATCTTAACCAAAAATGTTGAAATTATAAAACCAAATAAGATTAAAGCAATAGAAGCGATTAAACTAAAATCAAATAAATTATTTTTTATAGGAAAAAGAAAGATTTATACAAATATTTATTCATTTGGTATCCAAAATAATTCAGATAAAAAAATTAAAAAGTATACTGATGATATTTATTATAAAAAGGATATAGCAATCAGTAAGGATAATATTTTTTATATCGAAAAAAAAGAAACCGGAGACTCTATTGTTAAATTAAATTATGAAGATAATACTAAAACTACAATTTATCAAACGGATACAATAAATTCACTATCATATGATAATGAATATATTTATTTTGATAGATTTTTTTCTGATGCTGCATACATATGTGCTCTTGATATCCAAAGTAATAATGTTTATCAGATAACAGAATCTTTTAACTCGACAATTTATCCGGATATTAATGATGATAGACTGGTATTTAACATTTATAGATCCAATAAATATCAGCTTGCATATAAAGAGATAAAAAAAAGTGACTATACTTTATTGATTGATGAATCTTTTCCAGAAAAGTTTGAAAATATTGAAGTAACTGAGAGAGATATAGAAGAAATAAAAAAAGGCAGCCGGAAGTATTCGATAAAAATTATCCCTGATTATGTCTCAGGTTCCCTAGAATATAATAGCGGGGGTTTTTTTAGATCTTATACAACAATTATGGGAATGGATATGCTTGGAGATTATAGATTCCGTGCGAATCTTGATCTTACTTCAGTACAGAAATTTGAAGATATAGATTTCCAATTGGCATTTAACTATCTGAAAAATCGTTATTCTTTGGGGACAGCAGTTTATTCCTGGAAGGATTATTTGATAAATTCAGCAGCTAACTTGCCCGATTATACCGAACGTAATACCGGTATTATCGGAAGTATAGTATATCCCTTATCTTATAAAGATAGAATTGAATTTTCAGTTAATTATAATAGAAAAAGCATAGATTATGTTGACTGGTATTTTGAAGATTTAGATTTTAATGAATATAATGTTTATCTATCATATGTCAGAGATAGCAGTCGATGGTGGGGTTATTATCATCCTCTTTCAGGTTATAGAATGAGGATTACATATCAAAAATCCTTTGATCTGGACACTAATAGCCTGAATTACGGGATGGTAATGAGTGATTTCAGACATTATTTTAAGTTTTTCAGAAGGTCCTCTTTTGCACAAAGATTGATTTATGGGGAGTACTGGGAGGATGATGCACAAAATTTTAAACTCGGTGGATTGAACACTTTAAGAGGTTATGATTACCAATCTCTTTTGGGACATAAAATATTACTTTATAATGCAGAAGTAAGATTTCCCGTAGTTGATTATCTTGCTTTTTCAATTAAAGGGCTCAATTTTTTCAACATTAGGGGAGTTTTGTTTTATGATATGGCTTTTATAGGTGATAGTAATGAAAGTATTTCAATATTTGATAAAAGTAAAGAATCTTTAGTTTTAAATGATAAAATTGATGCTAGTGTAGGTTATGGTATAAGATTATACTTAGGTTCTTTTTTAAATTTAAAATTTGATTGGGCATGGAAAACAGACCTTGATGTGAAAGAAGGTCCTTATTTCCATTTCGGAATAGGAAGTGATTTCTAAAAAATGAAAAAGTTTGTTGGTATTTTTCTTATAATAGTTTTAATTAGTGGATGTGCAATATCGAATAAAAACGTTAAAAAAGAAGTAGATCTGGATATTTCTAAGAATGATAGTCAGCTATATATAAAATATTTGCAGTTTAAGTCACAAAATAAAAAGATAAAAGAGCAGGAAAATATCTTATTAGAATTAAAAAAGAAATATCCTCATAGTATTCAAATTAAAAAGGATTTAATCGATTTATACATTGAAGAAAAAGATTACAAAGAAGCATTGAACCTTACAAAAAAGCTTTTAAAAAAATCTCCAGAAGATTTGAATCTTCTTTATAAAAAGGTAAAAATAGTCGAATCCATGGGAGATTTTCCAGAAGATACTTATAAAAAAATTATTAAAAAATCAACTCAATCAATACTTCCAAGGTTCAAGCTAGCAAATTATTATTTTGAAAATAAAAAATACAGCCAGGCCTATAAGCATTATAAAAAAATATATGAAAAAAATCATAACAAACAGATTTTTAGTAGATTGATAACAATAGGATTTATTTTGGAAAAATATGAGGATATATATGATATAGCAATGATGTATAAAAATTATAAGTCTGTTACAAATGATGAGATTATAAGATATCTTATTATTTCAAAAGATATTCCAAAAGCACTAAAATTTGTAAAAGAAAATTACTCCAAAATGGAATATCAGTTTAAAGCTAAAATATACTTCACATTGTATTACAAGTTTGACAAGCAGAATGAATTGCAGAAGTACAAGAAAAGATTAGAAAATATGGGATTTCCAAAAAATGAAATTGAAATGTTTTTAGCTTATTACTATCTGGAGAATAAAAATTCTGAGGATGATAATAGATCCGTTGAGATATTAAACAACCTAATAGATAAGGGATATGCTAACGATGATGTTTATCTTTATCTTTTTAATTATTATATAAAGAATGACAACTATGATAAAATTAAACAGCTTTATATTGCCAAGAGAGATGATTTTGAAGATAATTCTTTAGGTGTAAAAATTCTTTATTCACTAATTAAAGAAAATTATTCTCAGTCAGCTGATTTTTTTGATATTATTCGATGGGAAAAAATGGAAAATAAGTATGTTTTTTCCTTCTTTTATGGACTTATTGAGATGAAAAGATATAAAAAAGCTGATAATTTGATCGAAAGAATTGATACCAAAATTATTAAAGAAAATAATTTATTTGATTATTATTTTCTAAAGGTTCAAATTAAATCTAATAGTAATGATTATAAAGGTATGAAAAAAAATTTCGAGCTTGCCAATAAGATTGATCCGGATAATGCTGACCTTTTAAATTATTATGGATATTCTTTGTTATTAATGAATAAGGACTATGAGAAAGCTCTCAAATATTTGAAAAAGGCATATGAGATTTCTCCTAAAAATGCAGCAATAAATGATTCTTTAGGGTGGGCATACTTTAAACTTGAGCAAGTTGAAAAAGCAGTCAGGTATATAAATTTTTCATTAAATAAAATTCCGAATGATCCTGAGGTTTTATATCATAAAGCAAGAATTGAGGAATATTATGGAAGGTATAGTAACTCTTTAATGTATTTAAAAAAGGGAAAACAAAATGAGGATAAAAAAATTGAATATATTGACTTTGATAAGGAAATTAATCGTATTAAAAATATTATTAATAATAATTCCAATTAGTTTTCTGCTGACATCCTGTTCTAAAAAAAATGTAAAAAGAGAAGATATATCTATCTCCTATAAGGGACGAATATATATAAAATCAGTAGAAAAAAGCTACAAATCATATTTTACCTTGAAGGAGTATAGAAATAAAATCGAAATTTATTTTTACTCAAAGTTTGGAAATGATTTAGGTTATATTATATATAAAAATAACAAGGATGAAAATAGTACATATAAATTTTCTTTTGGTGGAAGTTCTGTGAATGTTCATAGGAGATATAAAAAATTATTTGGAAAAGTTCTTGAAACTTTTCACAGCAAAAAATTTAATAGTAAAACTTTAGATGAAAAATTATCCATTGAATTTTCAGAAAAAAGGGTAAATAAAATTCCCAAGGAATGGATTGTAACATATTTTGATTATAAAATAAGGCTGATTTTCTATGAGTGAGAAGATAGAAGCTTATTCAAAAATAAACTTATTTTTTGAAATAAAAAAGGAAAGGCAGGACGGGTATCACGAGATTGAATCAATTATGCAAACAATCTCTCTGGCGGATAATTTATATTTACAGAAAAGGGAAGATAAAAAAATAAATATTGAAATGAACAAAAATATTGTATCCAAAAAAGATAATGTAGTATATTCTCTTCTTAAATTTTACAACAATTATTATGATATAGAGGAAGGGTATGACATATATATAGAAAAAAATATTCCCGTTGGTGCAGGATTAGGGGGTAGTAGTGCTGATGCAGCTGGGGTATTAAGAGGTATAGAAAAATTAAATGGATTTAAATTTGATGAAGTATTCATTAATAAAGTTTCAAAAATAGGGGCAGATATTCCTTTTTTATATAGGAAGGGGATGGCAAAAATAGAGGGTATAGGTGAAAAGGTTTCAATGCTTCCCTATCGGATTAAAGGTTTTCTGGTAATAGGATATCCAAATATTTCGATTAAAAGCAGCTGGGCTTATAAAAATTCAAATTTTTTGTTGACAGAAGAACGTATTGATAGTAGTATACTTCTGCGTTGCTTGAAAAGGGGAAAATTTGGCTGTATTTGCCAAAATCTTTTTAATAGATTTGAGCAGCTTGTATTTAGTAAATATCCTCTTATAAAGCAGTTAAAAAATGATTTGATAGATTGTAATGCTTCAGCAGCGCTTATGAGCGGAAGTGGATCTTCCGTGTTTGCAGTTTTTGAGAGTAAAACCAAAGCTTTAGAGGCAATTGAAGAATTGCAGAGTAGTTGGTATTGGTTAGAATTAGCAGAATTTGAATATTGAAGAAAGGGTGATCTCGATGGAAATTACAGATGTTAGAATTTATTTGAGAGATAATGAAAAATTGAAATCTTTTGTTACAGTTACTTTTGATGATGATTTTGTTGTTAGAGGAATGAAGGTTATTGATGGAAACAAAGGAAGATTCGTTGCAATGCCTAGTAGAAGAAGAAATGATGGTACTTTCCAGGATATAGCACATCCAATTAATAATGACATGAGAGAATACATCGAAGAGGAAGTTTTTAAAGCTTATGATGAAGCAGTAGAAAAGAGAAAAGAAGAACTTGAATCTGAAACTGCATCAGGTCCAACAACTGCTGAAGACGAATCTGACTCTTTAGGAGAAACTGAATAGTAAATTAATATATATGGGCTGTCGCCAAGTGGCAAGGCACAGGACTTTGACTCCTGCATTCGGTGGTTCGAATCCACCCAGCCCAGTCTTTTTTTTTGTCTTTTTTGAATAATAAACAAAAGGAAATCTTATTATGCTTGGAGTAATTCTTGCAGCTGGTAAAGGCACACGGATGAAATCGGAGAAACCAAAAGTACTTTTTGAAGTATGCGGTCGTTCTATGATTAAGCATATTTATGAAATATTTGATAAAAGCCGTGTGGATAATAAAGCTGTTATTGTTGGATATAAAAAAAATATGATAAAAGAAGAACTATCTGGTAAAAAATGTCATTTTTTTGAGCAGAAAACTCAGCTTGGGACAGGACATGCTTTAAAACAGGTTGATTTTTCAAAGTTTGATGATGATGAATATGTATTGATACTACCCGGTGATGTTCCACTTTTAGATCCTGTGGAAATGAACAACTTTTTGAATTATGTAAAAAATAAAAATTTAGATGCAGGAATATTGACAACAGTTGTTGAAAATCCTACGGGTTATGGTAGAATCATCAGAACGGATAAGGGTAATATTAGAAAAATTGTAGAAGAAAAAGATGCAAACAGTGATGAAAAAAGAATAAAAGAAATAAATACAGGAGTTTATGTGTTAAAAAAGGAACATGCTAAAAAATATCTTGATAAACTGGATAATGATAATAAGCAAAATGAATATTATCTTACGGATATTTTTAAACTTATGATAGAAGATGGTTTATATGTAGATGGTTATAAATATAACAATTCCCAGGAGTGTATAGGTGTAAATTCTCGATATCATCTATCAAAGGCAAATAAATATTATAAAAATAGATATTTAAAACAATTGATGCAAAAAGGGGTAACGATTAATAATCCTGATTCGGTTATTCTTGATGGTGAACTTATCTGCGATAGCGATGTAGAAATTAAAGCACCTGCATATATAAAGGATTATGTAAAAGTAAAAAGCAATTCTACTGTAGGACCTTATGTTTATCTAGAAAATTGCGTGATTGAAAAGGATAGTTCTGTTAAATTTAAATATATAAATAAAAATATTAAGAAAAATATTTTGGTACAGGAAGGAGAGTAGGATGAAAAAGTTAGAATTAAACTTAGAAAAAAGAAAAGAAAAAGGAAAAAACGCCAGCCGAAGAATGAGGAAAAATGAAGTTATTCCTGCAGTAATCTACGGTAGAGGCGATAATGAATCACTTAAAGTTAGTTACAGTGATTTTGATAAGCTTCTTGAAAATCCAGATGGTGTTAATGTTTTACTTGATTTAAAGACAGATGACTGGGAAAAAGAAGCAATAATAAAAAAGATTCAAAGGGACCCGGTTTATGATGATGTTATTCATATTGATTTTCTTGAAATCGATATGGACAAACCATTAAAAATATCTGTTCCTGTTGAGCTCGTTGGACTGGCTGAGGGAGTTAAAGAAGGTGGAGTTCTTGCACAGCAGTTGGATGAATTGCTTATTGAAAGTTTACCTAAGAATTTACCTCCAAGAATTGAAGTTGATGTTTCAGAACTAGAAATTGGAGATTCAATAGTTGTAGGCGATATCGAAGTTAGTGATGATGTTGATATATTAGAAGAAGAAGACCAGCTTGTAGCTAATATTGTTCTACCTACAGAAGAAGAAGAGGAAGAGGAAGAAGAAGAACTTGTGCTTGAAGAAGGTGAAGAATTACCAGAAGTTGAAGGAGAAGAACTACCTGAAGAAGAAGGCGAAGAAGGTGAAGAGGCTCCTGAAGCTGAAAGCGAAGAAGAATAGTAAATGTATTATATAATAGGATTGGGAAATCCTGGCATAAAATATATTAATACCCGGCACAATGCCGGGTTTCTTTTTTTAGATTATCTCAATGATAAATATTTGAATCAGAAGGTATACGATAGGTCTTCTTATCGATTAATTGAAGGGAAATTATTCAATAAACAAATACGTCTGGTTAAACCTCAAACCTATATGAATTTATCCGGAAAAATCTTATATGAACTCGATAATGATTTTGATGATTTTGAAAAATTTTTGGTAGTATATGATGATATAGATCTTTATCTTGGTACCCTTAGAATTAAAGACAGCGGTTCAAGTGGCGGACATAACGGTATTAAATCTATAATTAATGCATACGAGAGTAAAAAATTTCCCAGAATAAGAATAGGTATTAAAAATCCGGAAAATATAACAGATGATTTATCGGGGTATGTCCTGCAGCAGTTTGAGGATAAAGAACTAGAAACAATTATTGAAGTTTTTGAATATGCTGAAACAGGATTAAAATATATTCTCAATGATAATATTCAAAAAGCAATGTCCAAGTGTAATGGAATTGAAATAGATCCAGATAACAATAAAAAATGAATATTTTTCTTGTTTTTGAAAATTATTTTGAAATAAAACCCTTTATTACAAATTTAGAAACAAAGAAAATATCAAATAAACTTTTTGTATGTAAAAAAAGAGACATAAATTACTATCTTTTTGTAAATAAGACTGAGGGATTTCTAAACCTTCTGGATTCTTTGTATTCCCTGAATGAAGAATATGAAATTGATCTTATTATAAATATGGGTATAGCCGGTTCTATAGATGAAAAATCTCTAAAATATAATGTTTATTCTGTAGAGACAGTTTCTAATATAAACTTAAATGAACCTAAGGTTTTAAGACCACCAATTGATACGGACCTATATTTTAAAAAAAGAAGGAATTTAATAACAGTTCCATATTTGCAAGAAAATAATCAAAAAGAATGGTCATATTTTGGAGATTTATTGGATATGGAGGGGTATTTTGTATCATTTTTTTGTAATAAATATTCAATTCCATTTATGCTCTTAAAATCGGTTAGTGATTATAATAAAAATATAAATAAAAAAGATAATTTAAAAGCCGCAAAAGCTTTATATGATTATTTTGAGAAAAAAAAATCTTATTTTCAAAAAGTGAGTAAAGGTAAACATTCCCTTGAAATTTATAAACATCTTAATCAATCCCTAAATAATATTCAGACGGTTAATAAATTAAGCGATAAACTTGAAAGAAACAGTCTTAGTTTTACTGAAAGAAATAAAGTTTATAATAAGATAAAAATAAATTATAATGAATCAATAATTAACTATTTCAATAATAAAGAGGTATTAACAGATAGAAACAAAGATAAGAAGAAGGGGTTTATTTTTATCGAAAAGAGTGTAATCAATAAAAATAAATACAAGGAAAAATTTTCAGGTTATAGTCCGGTTATTATTAAAAATTACCTTGATTTTTTTCAGTATAAGATAAGGAAAAATTATAAAAATATATTTGTTGCAAATAAAAAAGGAAATGTCATTAAACAAAAACCGGAAAAATATGGCCAGCAGGAATTTATTAATGTTTCTGTAACTAATAGTTATAACTGTCCCTTCAATTGTTCTTACTGTTACTTAAAGGGGTGGTTTCGCAGTGATGATTTAGTTATATTTACTAATAAAAAATATATATGGTCACAAATGAAAAAATTTATCAATGAGCATAAAAATGAAAAAATAATATTCTATTTTGGTGATTTTTGCGATGGGATAGCATTTGATAATATTCAGGGAAATATAAGTTTTTTCTCCGAAAAAATAGCAAATTATAATAATGTATTTTTAGAATTTCGAACTAAATCAATAGATTATAAACATTTGCTTGATAAAAATATATCATCAAATGTTATAATTGCATATAGCATAACATCACAAAATATTATCGATAGATATGAGAAAAATACCGCAGATTTGAACTCAAGATTAGATGCTTTAAGGTTTTTGAGTGAAGAAGGCAAAACTGTTTCCATACATTTTGATCCTGTGATTTATTATGATACTATTTTTGATGATTACAAATCTATTATAATGAAACTTTCAAAAATTATTGATAATGAGAATCTTTTTTCAATTTCAGTTGGTGCGTTAAGAATGCCTAAAAAAGTTTATAAAACAATTAAAAATAACGAGCCTTCCTCGGTACTAAAAAATTTAAAAAAGGAGAAATCTATGTATAAATATCCCCAAAAACTAAGAAATAGCATTTATAATGAAATTAAAGAAGAGTTAATGAAAAATTTTAATAAAAGTAAAATTTATATTTGTATGGATTGATGTTTATGAAAAAAAATATAGTTGTTGCTGGAGGCACAGGTGGAATAGGTAGTTCAATTGTTAAAAAACTTTCAGATCATTATAAAATATTCGTAATGGCAAGAGATAGAGATAAATTTGAAAGTTTGGATTTTGCAAATGATGTAGAATTTATCGATATTAATAAAAGTATTTCCAAGGGAGATTCCGATATTTTTATAAACTGCATAGGACAGGGGTATTACGGACAAATTGAAGATATTAGTATAAATGAGCTTGATAAGTCCTATGATGATAATTTCAGGACTCCTGTGAGGGTGTTAAAAGAGATAGTAAAAAAATATAAAAAGAAAAAAAGGGGATGGATAATAAACATTAATTCGATTTCGGGACTACAGGGTTTTTACAGCGGGGCATTATATTGCAGTTTTAAATTTGCATTGAGAGGATTTTTTGAAGTACTCGAAAAAGAAGTATCCCGAAACGATATACGAATAACAGAAATATTTCCAGGTATAGTTGATACTCCCTTAACCGATAAAATGCCGAAATCCCCTAAAAAGGATTCTCTAATTAGTACTGAAAAAATATCTTCAATATTATTAAATATTATAAAAAACGATATATATGCCAGAAAAATTGAGATTAAAAATGATAAAATTGAGTGGGGTAATAACTAAAATACCGGGCTTTCCGAATCTTTTTCTAGGCTATCAAAAATAGATTTAAGATATCTAATTCCGTTATCAAAATTATTTTCTTTTATCCCCATAAAAGATATTCTAAAATAGTTTTGATACTCTTTTGAGAATGAAAAATTTTTTCCTTCAGCCCATGGAGGATTGCTTAGATTTATCTTTTTATCGGATTTAATCCATAGATTATATCCTTCCTGGGAATTGACAATTTTAAGAAAATCATATTTTTTTATAAGAGTTTTGAGTGTTTTTTTTCTGGAATTGATAATACTTTTACAGTTATTTATATGCTCATCAAAAAGATTATTTTTTATAAAGATATTTAAAAACTTTTGCATAAATGTTGAGGACATAATATCTGATGAAAATTTTGCGTTAAGAAAGTTTTTGTAGAGTGAGTCCGGGGTAATTAAAAACCCAAGTCTTATTCCCGGTGCTGTAATTTTTGATAGCGATTTGATAAAAATAGTTCTGTTTGGAACAATATCCACAAATCTTTTTGTTTTATTTTTTGAAAAGTCCGATAAATAATCATCCTCTATAATATAAAAATCGTATTTTTGGGCAAGATTGGCAATGATTTTTTTCTTTTCAAGACTGTAATTAATTCCTGTAGGGTTGTGAATAATAGGAATAGTATAAAAAGCTTTGATTTTTTTGTTTAATTTTTGTTTGAGTTTTTTAACTGAAGGACCATCATTTTCTAAAGATACGAAAATTTTAGGTTTAAATAAAGAAATTGCACCAGAATAAGTCGGGTCCTCAAAGATTATATTTTCGCTGAATTTAAGATTTAGTATTTTTCTGCAGAGATCAATACCCTGCTGAGCCCCCGAGATAATTATCATATTACTTTTGGGTAGCTCATACTTTTTTGATAGTTCGTTAATGAGGTTATTATCCCCTTTTATATTGCTCTGGGAAAAGATCCTGGATTTCTCTTTTTCAATTAATGTAGTTAAAAGTTTGTTTATTTTCTTATAGGGGAAAAAGTCTTCGGATATATATGAGGTTGTGAAATCAAATATATTTTTTTTACTGCTAATAGAATCTGGAAATTTTACAAAGCTTCCTTTACCAACTTTATTTTCTATAAGTTTTTTTTCTTTAAGTAAATCAAATGCTTTTTTAACGGTTAGTTTGTTGCAGCCGTATTTTTTTGCAAGTTTTCTTATTGAAGGTATCTTATTACCGGGTTTGTATTCTCTGTTTTCAATTTTATTTTTGAGTTCTTCAAAAATTTTTTTATATTTTAACATAATACACTCCTTGACAATAATAATACAATACATATAATGTATTAAATATTAACTAACAGTTCATATGAATAATAGCATAAAAGGATGATAGATAAAATATAAAATGAAGGGAGTTTTATGAGTTCTAAAAGAGAAAAAATTAATAAGGATTTTGCTAAAATGTTTAAAAACGGAGTGATAATGGATGTAACCACACCTGAAGAGGCTGAAATTGCTGAAAAGGCCGGTGCATGTGCGGTTATGGCACTTGAAAAAGTTCCTGCAGATATTAGGAAAGAGGGAAATGTTGCAAGGATGAGTGATGTTAAAGTTATTAAAAGGATTATGAAATCGGTAAGTATTCCGGTGATGGCAAAGGTAAGAATCGGACATGTAACAGAAGCCATGATACTTGAATCACTGGGAATAGATTTTATTGATGAAAGCGAAGTTTTAACTCCAGCTGATGAATGTGATCATATAGAGAAAGATAAATTTGATGTTCCCTTTGTTTGTGGGGCAAGGAATCTAGGGGAAGCATTAAGAAGAATAGAAGAAGGCGCAGCAATGATAAGAACTAAAGGAGAAGCCGGCACAGGGAATATAGTTGAGGCTGTTAATCATATGAAAACAATAAACAGAGAATTAAAGAATCTTGATGGATTGGATAAAAATTTATTGAAAGAAAAAGCTTCAAAAC
>CAZMFS010000020.1:0-12961 GCA_964565585.1 uncultured bacterium | reverse complement strand
TTCTTTTAGATTTGATGCTCCAACTAAATAATTATCTACTACTATGTTTCTTTCTTCTGTATCATATATAACTTCGGGTTTTAATTCTTCAATAATTGTTCCCAAAGTTGGATGGCCAAGTATTGTAGAATAAGGGATAACCCCGAATAACTTTAAACCTTTATCCCTGCAGTATTTCTTTATAGATTTTTTGACTCTTTCTATCTTTGATTCAATCACCTGATTTATTATTACCCCAATAACTTCTACTCCCCTTCTTTCAAAAAATTTTCTATTAAGTTCCAGTTCATCAATTGTGCTACCGATACCGCCCTTAGCAAGTAAAATAACCTTCGAATCAAGTATTGAGGCAACTTTTGCATTAGAATGATCTAGAACGGATCCAACTCCTGCATGGCCCGTACCCTCAATAATCACATAATCATTATTTTTTTCAATATTATTATAACCCCTTAAAATTTGCTTGCCCAGATTTGGTTTAATTGTTTTGGATAAATAATTTTCAGTATAGCCCTTTTCAATAACTATTGGATTCATATCATTTGGATCTTCCTCTAATCCAAAAATCTCTTTTATCAAAATAACATCTTCTTCTACTTTTCCCCATTTGGAATTTTTCCACCTCTGACCAAGAGGTTTCATAAAACCCACCTTATATCCATTATTCAACATGTAGCTTATCATACCAAATGATATAGTGGATTTACCAACATCTTTGCCAGTAGCAGCAATAAAAATATTCTTAGCCATACATCTCCTTATAAATAATTGGAAACCAGCTGGGCTATTTTATTCAATAGTTGTTTATCATCTTTTATAAATGGATCATATTCATGAGAATCAATATCGATTTCTCCAATAACTTCATAATTTTTAAAAATTGGAACTACTATTTCAGATTTTACATCCGGACTGCATGATAAATAATTACTTTCTTTATTTACATCAGGAATTTCAAAGGTTTCCTTTTTATCAGCAGCCTGACCACATATTCCTTCACCAACTTCAATTCTTGTATGTTCCGTAGGTTCTCCTGAAAAAGGTCCTAGATTTAACATATTTTTATTATTTTCATCAATTAGATAAAAACCTACCCAATCATAATGATCTACTTTTTCTTTTAATATTTCACAAATATTTTGAAGATATTCTTCATTACTATCTAAATTCTCAATTTTTTTATATATTTTACTATATTTTTCCTTCATATTATTTCTCCTCTTTATTTTTTAATTCATCCCAGTGTTTATAAGCCCTTCTAACATGGGGTATTGTTATAGAACCTCCTACAATCAATCCTATACTTAATGCTTCTTCAAGCTCATCATCGGATACTTTATTTTCGTAACATCGTATAATATGATAAAGTATACAATCATCACATCTCAAAACAAGCGAAGAAACCAATCCTATTAGTTCCTTAACCTTACTTGAAAGAGCACCGTCTTTATATACATTACTGTCCAAATTAAAAAATCTTTTAGTATTTATCTTTCCATAATTTAGTACTATATCATTTAATTTTTCTCTTTCCTTTTTAAATTTTTTTATTGAATCTTCATCATTATTTTTTTTCATTTATTACCTCCCATTAACAATATCCATATAATACTGCTTTTAAAGAAATTATTGATGCTACAAGTTTTAAAATATTTATATGTTCCTCATTATAAACTGAGGTATCAATGTGGGATAAATTTAATGTTCCAACAAGCTGATTGTTATACTGCAGTGGTAGACAAATTAATGAATTAATTTCAATATTGGTTTTTCTTATAAAATCTTTTGATTTATCTGTTTTATCTACTATTATAGGCTCCTTAAATTTGGCTACTTTACCAGCTACTCCCTCTCCTATTTTAAAGGTAGTTTTATCTTCTTTTCCATAAACAAAGTTAAACCCTTTTTTTATATTGAAATAACTCAACATTTCGAGCCTTTTTTTCTTATTATTATATATCATCACAGAGGTACTCTCTCCATTTAATTCGAAAATAATAACCTTAAATAAACTCTTCAAAAATTTTTCAAAATTATTAGAACTTGTTATTATATTACTAACCTGCTTATAAAGTGAAAGAACCTGATAAGTCTTATCATATTCACGTGATAGTATTTCGAATATTTCATAAAAATCTTTGTTATTTTCAATTTCCTTTTCTATTTTTTTTATATAATAAAGTGTTTCCGAATCCTTTTTACTCCTGTTAATTTCTTCAATCTTTGATAAATAGTTATTTAATTTCTGAAAATCTTCCATTGTAATATTTCTCCTTCTATTTAATTCCAGTTTCTTAATTTTTCCAGTAAATAATTATTCTCTTTTTTTGTTGAAACCGTAATTCTAAAAAAACCTTTCAAATTTTTCATTGAAGAAAAATCTCTAACAAATATCTTATTTTTGTACAGATAATCCGCAACATGTTTCTCATTTTTCTCTTTTATAAAGATAAAATTTGTTTTCGAAGGGTAAGGTTTAAAATCATCAATTTTTTTAATATTTTCATATAAATAATTTCTCTGATTAACAATTTTATCCCTGTTATTTTTAAAACAATCATAATTATTTAATAATTTTTTTCCTGCAATTACTGAAAACAGTGAAACATTATAGGGACAAAACTGACACTTCTCAAACATCTTAACAAATTCTTTATCAGCAATAACATATCCAAGTCTTAAAGAAGGAATAGAGAAAAACTTTGAAAATGTTCTTAATATTATTAGATTTTTATTTTCATTTATATAATCAATAAAACTATCTTCCGAAAATTCATAATAAGCTTCATCAATTGCAAAAATTTTATCATCATATTTCTCTATTTTATTCAATATAAATTCTTTATCATAAAGGTTGCCTGTAGGATTATTGGGATAAGTTAAAAAAATTACTTTTGAGTCACTTATTTTTTCTTCAAATTCCTTTTTGTTTAAGGAAAAATCCTCAATCTTCAAATTTGTAATCGTTGTTTTTACACCATTAATTTTAGAAAATAGATTATATATTGGATAAGTTGGATAGGTTGTAAGAATTTTCCCCTGATTTATACCAAAAACCTCTATAATCGAATGAATAAAACTATCGGCACCAGCACCAACAGCTATATTATCATAGCTAATATCATTATAATTAGCAATCTCAGTTTTTAAGGAGTTGATTTCCTTTAGTGTAGTATATCTGTTTAAATCTCTTCTTCTAACTTCTTCAAATATATCTTCCTGGATTTTATCCGGTATGCTATAAGGAGATTCATTTTGATCCATTTTTGCAATATAGTCACCTCTATAAACTGTAAAATCTTTTAATTTATCAAGCTCTTTCCTATATAACATTCTTTCTCCTTTGCTAATTAAATTTATTATACCATAAGGTCACTAATATTCAATTAATTATTAATTATCAAATAAATTCTCAGCATTATCTGCTTTATCCAGCAGCCATTTTCCAATTTGTTTTGCAACTTTTGGCTTCAAAGAAACCTTTGAAACGATCTCCCTTATCACATCAACATCTTCCTCAAATTCAAGAGGTTTTTCATTTCCAAACATGTTATGTTCTATATGCTCTACTTCGAGTGATCTGGGAAAAGCCCTTCTATCAAAATACAAGTTAACAACAAGCATACCATCGGGAGTATATCCCCCGAAAGCACCGTTAATAACAGGGGTATTATCAAATTTATCAATATTTTTATAAACTATGTTTAGCTTATCTTTTTTATTGTCCATAAAAATCTCCTTTCTTTACAACATTAATAATAAGAGTAAATTAACCCATGTCAAAGGTTAATTTTGCAATAAAAGCTGGATTTTTAGTACTATTATGATATAATAAATTAATGAAGAAGTATGATAATTTATATTTAAGCTACAAAAGGAGGAATTATGGATAAAGAGAAAATTGAGAAAATAAAAAAAAGAAACAAGGAAAAAATGAATAAATGGAAAGACAAATTAAAAATAGGAAAAATTGCTCCTGAAGAGGACCAGGAAGATAGTGAAGTTTCACAGGCTTTCAATAAAATTAAAGATGCAAATGAACAGCAGCAAAAAAGACAACAATCATCAGAAGAACAAAAGAAATCAAAAACCCCTTCCAAACAACCTACCGAAGCTCAGAAACAAACTAAAAAACCCCCTCAAAAGAGCAAACAGAAACAACAAAAAGCTAAAGTACAAAAATCAAAAAGACAAAAAACAGGCAAGAAAAAAGCATCAAGCAAATTAAACAAATTCGATATAGGTCCTATAAATTTTGGCAAGAAAAAATCAAAACAGAAAACCAGCAAACAGCAGGCAAAAAAGACTACACAGAGACCGAGAAAACAAAAAACACAAAAATCACGGACCCAAAAAAAGAAATCGGCCAGAGCTAAACAGAAATCAGCTAAAACTAAACAGAAATCTAAATCAAAAAAGAAACAGCTTCATATAGATATTGTTGATGGAAAAATAAAATTAAAAAGAAAAAATATTTCGACAAAGGAAGCTCTTAAACTTCTTTCAAAAGTTTATAAAAATTACAAGAAAAAATTAAAATAAATTATCAATAAGGGAACCTTTTAAAAAACAGGTTCCCTTTCATTCTAAGCTCTATACCTTCATATTAAATAGTTATTTATTTTAATTTTCCAATTCAAATTTTCAATAATTATGCAACTTATAAACTAAAATTAAAATAATTGGTAGTTTTGATTCTAAATTCCTTTTTCAGTATAATACATCTAAAACTTTCTATCAGGCTTTAAAGAAATAGTAACAAATTAAGAAATATTCAAATTGATTAGAAACAGTTATCCTTCCCTTGCTTAAAAAGCAGTCTCGTCTTGAATTTATTTAAGCACCTTTTCTAAGAAACTGAATATCAATCAATTATAGAAGATGCTGAAACGACGAGTTAAGCATGACATAAATTAAATACTTTGCATAATATATAAGAATTTATGTATTTCTTTACAGTCTGATATATAAACTAGTATATTGATTTAAAAAAATACTTATTTTATCAAATCAAAGATACAATTAATATAAACAACCGGATCTTAAAATTACGAACAATAAAACTTACTTTATACAACCTGATAATATTCATATATGAATTTTATTCGTGTTTGACAATAATTAACTATTTGGTATCCTAAATAAAAAAGGAGGATTATGAAAAAAGAGATTATAATAAAAGACAATAAAAGAGTTTTACACCCTACAAAAATTATCTGTTTAGGTAAAAACTACAAAAATCATATTAAAGAAATGGAAAGTAAAACTCCCGAAAATCCCGTATTATTTTTGAAGCCAACCTCATCAATCATCTATAACAATGAAACAATAAAAATACCTAAAGAAAGTACAAATCCTCATTATGAAGTTGAATTTGTGATTGCAATTGGCAAAAAGGCTAAAAATATTCCTTCATATAAGGTATCTGAATATATTGCAGGATACGGATTAGGTCTCGATATTACTCTTAGAGATTATCAAACAGAAGCGAAAAATTCGAAAAATCCATGGGGCATATGCAAGGGATTTGATAATTCTGCACCTGTATCTGACTTTTATAGCTCTTCTATAATAAAAAATCCACAAAATCAAACTATAAAATTATATAAAAATGAAAATATCGTTCAAAAGGATAATACAAAGAATATGATATTTAATATAGAAGAAACCCTTGAGTATATTACAAAATTTTTTACACTTTATCCGGGAGACCTAATTTTTACAGGAACGCCTTCTGGCGTAGGTTCTCTAGAAAACAACGATAAATTGAGAGCAGAACTAGGTGATTTAATAACACTTGAAAATAAAGTAAAAATTCTGTAGTCGTTATTCTGAGGTATGTTTCAGGATAATTTGGACTTTGAATTAGAATAACAAAATACAGACACAGTCCAGCACTTACTTTATACCTATATGATTTAAAAGAAAAATATAATAAAATTTAATTAGATAATTTGATAATATTCATTAAAGTAAGTGCTGAAACGTAGATAATATTGCAAATAAATTTCATTGTTATCTTCGTTCATAAACATCAAGTATTTTTATTACTTGTAAACTCGGGCTGTAAAGAATTAGATATTTTCCTAATATATGGAAAATATTAAGGAAATGGGCATGCTGAATTTATTTTCAGCATTCTCAATATATTGCTGTTATTTTATTATTTAGAAAAGGTCCTGAAACAACCCTGAAACAAGTTCAGGGTATGGTTTTTTCCAGTATGACTATAATTGTTATAAATTGCATAGCTGTTAATTTATTGCATTTCTTTATAGCCTGAAATGTTAATTATTTCTGAGGTATAAACTTCTCTGAAGTATTAGGCAAACGCGAACATCCAAATATTGTCTAAGTCATATGTTTTAGTTTTGAAAACATCTTTATTAACATTTCTATTATTATTTTAAAAGTCAGCAGAATCTAGAATAGAAAAAAACTAAATTAATGAGAACAGAATTTAGAATTATTAATAAAAAATCGCCATTTTTTTTCTCTATATTGCCCAGCATAATCAATATTTATTCTTCTTGAACTTTTAATACTTTTATTCAGATTTAACTTATTAGATTCAATTACATATAATCCTGAATTTTTATCATAAATTTTTTTTCCATTATAAGTCTTATCGAGTTTCATAGATTGACATAGTTTAGAAGGTCCATTTGTTAAGTTTTTAATATCTTCAATCTTCTTTTTCCGGTATTTTTTCATTTCTTCAATTCCTTCAATCGGCTTACCAGCCCGGATAAATACCGATTGAGGTTTGTTTTCACATTTTGTTACAATATTAAAACAATAATATATTCCATAAATAATATAAATATATATTGTTCCAGCAGATTCATATAGAAATCTATTTTTTTCGGTTTTTTTATTATTATAAGCATGAGAAGCTTTATCTTTCTTTCCAAGATATGCTTCTGTTTCTGTAATCATTACTTTTAACTTAAGCCCATTTATTTTACGTATTAAAATTTTTCCTATTAAATCTTTTGCAACTTCTCTGGTATCTTTTTTATAAAATTTTTTATTTAATATCATAAATAGAAAAGCAGGCCTTACGGCCTGCTTGTATAATTTTTTTATTTTAAGTGAGAAACATCAAACCCTGGTATATGTAATTTATCTTCCAGCCAATCACTTGCAAAAGTAACTCCGTATACTAAAATTAGATAAATTATTCCAATCAAAAGGAATATTTCCAAATGAAAAAAGGTATCTGAGGCAAAATATTTTGCCTGAGCAAATAACTCCTCTACCTGTATAATATAAGCAATTGAAGTATATTTAATTAAATAAATCATCTCATTTGATAATGCTGGAATTGAAAACCTAAAGGCCTGTGGAAAAATAATGTATCTAATAGATTCCCACTTTGTTAATCCTATTGAATAGGCAGCATCCATCTGCTCAGTAGTAAGTGATAAAAAACCACCTTTCATATACTCAGCCTGATAAGCTGCAGAGTTTAAGATAAATCCTATTAAAGCAGCCTGAAAAGGTGTTAGATTGAGTCCTGCAGCTGGTAATCCATAATAAACAAAAAATAGCTGAACTAAAAGAGGTGTCCCTCTTACTACACTTATAAAGCTCTTTGCTATACCTTTAAAAAATTTATTACCGTATAATACACTTAGTACAAGCGGAACAGCAACAACAAAACCAACAACTGCTGAAATTAAAGTTAATTCAACTGTTATCCATAATCCATCTATAAAGGCAGGTATATATTTTGCAAAAGCATTAAAAAATTCCATCTATTACTCCCCACCATAGAGTTCTGAAATTTTATGCAAGAATGATTGAGTCCTATCATGATCTGGATTTTCAAACATCTTTTTCGGAGATCCCATTTCAACAATATTTCCTTCTTCCATAAAAATTATTTCATTGGAAACAGATTTTGCAAAACCCATTTCATGTGTTACACACAGCATTGTCATGCCTTCTTCAGCAAGATTTTTCATTACTGTTAGTACCTCCCCAATAAGTTCAGGGTCAAGAGCTGAAGTAGGTTCATCAAAAAGCATTAATAAAGGATCCATAGCAAGCGCTCTTGCTATACCAACACGCTGTTTTTGCCCTCCTGATAGTTCTGCAGGATACTTATCCTTGTGGTCGGCCAGACCAACCCTCTCAAGTTCATACATTGCTTTTTCATGAGCTTCTTTCTCATTCATCTTTCTAACTTTTTTTATACCTATAGCGACATTTTCAATAGCTCTCAAATGTGTAAACAAGGCAAAATGTTGAAAAACCATTCCTATTTTCTGGCGTTCTTTTGAAAGGTTAACACCCTTTTGTGTCAAATCAGTTCCATCAACTATGACATTTCCGGAATCAGGGGGATTAAGCATATTTACACATCTTAATAGTGTGGATTTACCTGTTCCAGAGGGGCCTATTATTACAATAACATCACCTTTAGTGACATCAAAAGATACACCATCTAATACTTGATTAGAACCAAAACTTTTTTTTATATTTTTTAACTGTAATAGTGACATATTACTCCTCAACTTTTTTTGGACATTATATATCCAGGTACTTCATACTTTTCAGCTATTTTCCTAAATAAGTAATAGAAAAAATGGAACAACAAGAAATATATAATTGCACATGTTAAATAAATTGTAAACGGCTTAAAAGAAGTTACGATTATATTTCTTCCCTGTTTTAATAATTCAGCTATTCCTAGAGCATAAGCTAACGGAGAATCTTTTAAAACAATAGTAAATTCGTTTGTAAAACCAGGAAGTGATAATCTAATAGCCTGAGGTACAATAACATATAGCATTGTTTTCGTTCTGTTCATACCTATAGATAATCCTGCTTCAACCTGTTCTACTCCTATGGACTGAATAGCTCCCCTATATATCTGAGCCTGATAGGCAGAAGATCTCAATCCTAACCCCAATACTGCAGATATAAATGCAGGAATATTTAAACCTACACTGGGTAATCCAAAATATATTATAAAAAGTATTACCAGTATAGGAAGTCCTCTTAAAACCCACTCATAAAGCTTCATAAATTTTTGAATGGGTTTGGGTCCATATAATCGAAGTATGGCTACTAATAAACCTACAACCATTCCCAGAAGGATAGATAATACTGTAATTTCAACAGCAACCAATGCCCCTTTTAGAAGAAGGGGCATGTTTTCAAATACAAAAACAATAGAATCTAACATTATATTCCTTTTTTTAAAAAGTTATTTAATATATTTATTTAAAATATTCGTCCATTGGTCAGATTTTAATATTTCCTTCAATGCTGTATCAATTTTTTCTTTTAATGGGGAGTTTTTTGGCATAGCTACACCGTATTTTTCTCCTGTTTTTATCGTATATACCGTGCTGATAGGTTTCATTTCCTTATAACCTTTAGCAGCACTGGTATCAAGAATAACAAGATCTATATTTCCATTTAACATATCTGTAATTGCTTCAATATTTGTCGGATATTTTTTCAACTGATTTTTTTTCATCTTATTTTCGCTAACATAATTTTTATCAATATAGATTTGTCCTGTTGTACCGTTTTGTGCTCCAATAGTATATTCTGTCAAATCCCCTTCTTCATTTATTTCTATATCGGTACCTTCAGGAGCTATTATTGCCTGATCAACACTGTAATAAGGGATAGAAAAAGCAACCTGTTCCTTTCTATCCTCTGTTATTGTAATTGCCGCCATAGCAACATCAACTTTATTAGCATTTAATGCAGGAATTAAAGAATCAAAATCCATATCATGAATTTTTAACTCCATATTAAGCTTATCAGCTATAAGTTGAGCTAATTCCATATCAATACCTTTAAATTGATCATTTTCTTTAAATTCAAAAGGTGGATATTCTGCATTCGTCCCCACTTTTAAAACTTTCTTTTCCTTTTGTCCACATGAAAATAATGAAAACACCAAAAACAATGATACAATAATTATCCCAATTTTTAACAATGACTTATTCATACAAACCTCCTTAAGTTTTAATTATCCCAATACCACTATAAATTATTATACCAAAACTACCCTTGTAAATCAAGATAAATATATTTTTAAAAGTAATAAATTATCTTAATTTAACCTGATAAGGATTTTTTAGGATAATCTCATAACTATTATTATATTTTGTTATTTTCCCAGATACTTTAATTTTTTTATTTTTTAAATAATCCGAAGGTTTGTATGGAAAATTTTTTATTATATTTTTATAAATGACCAGCGTGAGTCTATTATCATCTTCTAAATTTATAAAAGTAATATTTTTATATTTATTTATACTGGCGACTTTAGCATCCAGTACAACATGTTTATTTATATGCTGTTTAGTTAAAGATATATCTACCCGGGGTAAAGAATTATTCCAATATTTTTTCTCATATATATGCCAAATACCTTTTTGATTTTTAATTGCATTTTCCAGTTCTTTTATCATTAAATCATTATATTTATTATTATCACTTGATATATAAATATTAGCATATCCCTTTTTTAGCGCCTTTAAATTGAACATATATCCATCTGATGTGTAAATATAAGCAAGTAATCTATTATATTTATCATATTTTTTTTTATCAGTTTCTAAATATACATATTCAGATTTTAGTTCATTTACTGCAAAATTTCTAGCTTCATCGGCAAACATTTCTTTTTCTTCTTTTTTTTCATAATTCATTTCCGGGCTATCAATTCCAAGTATCCTAACTGTCTTCCCTGATGCAATTTGGATTGTATCTCCATCATATACTTTTGTAACAAATGCTTTTTTTAATTTTTCCATTTCTTTCTGGGATTTATGAAACACATCTGAAAAAATTATTGAATGAAATATAAGAAAAATGACAAATAAATATATATATTTTTTCATTTTAAAATTTGATAAAAAACCGGGAGAAAAAGCTCCCGGATTATATACTTATCTATCTAGTAATTGCAATTAGCTTACGTCTTCCATCTCTCTCGATTGTAAGCCAAAGTACTCTAGTATCTTTATATTCTTCCATCAATTCATTAAAATCTTTTATATTATCAACTTTTTTACGATTAATTGCCAGAATTATATCTCCTTTTTGTAGATATCTTCTAACTGGCGAATTTTCCATAATATTTACAATTCTAACACCATACTCATGGTTTTCTAATTCAAGACCTAGATCGTGCTGTTGGGTACCTGTAAACTCTTCTGCTTTAGTTAACTTTACATCCACTGTAATTTTTTCATCATCTCTCAATATTATTAACTCAACTTCTTTGCCTGGCTCAGAAAGGCCTATCTCCCGAGCTAATGTATTCATGTTTTCAACCCTTTTATCATCAACTTCAAGGATAATATCTCCAACTTTAATTCCACTTTTATCAGCAGGTGAATTTTGATCAACTTCTCTTATTATAACCCCATAGCTTACTTCTAATCCTAGAGATTTTCTCACTCTTTCATCAATTGATTGCCCAATTATTCCAAGATATGCTCTTTCTACCTTACCCTTCGATATAAGCTGTGTAATTATTTTTTTAGCCATATTTATTGGGATTGCAAACCCAATGTTTTGAGCTGTTCCACCAACTTTAGCCGTATTTATTCCAATTACCTCACCGTTTATATTTAATAAAGGTCCTCCGCTATTACCTCTATTTATAGCAGCATCCGTTTGTATGAAATTTGCAAATTTGGTTATCCCTTCAACATCTCTTCCTTTTGCGCTAACTATACCTTTTGTAAGGGTTCTTTCAAGTCCAAACGGATTACCAATTGCAAGAACCCAGTCCCCAATTTTTATCTTATCTGAATTACCTAACTTAACAATAGGAAGATTATCACTTCCTTCAATTTTAATAACGGCAACATCTGTTTCTGGATCTGTTCCTACTATTTTTGCCTCTTTTTCTTTTCCATCTGAAAGTTTAACAATGATATCCTCAGCCTTCTCAACCACATGGTTGTTTGTAACTATGTACCCTTTCTTATTTATTATAAATCCGGAACCCATACTCTGCATTTTTCTTTCAGGTTGAAATTTTCTTCCAAAAAATTCCTCGAACATATCAAACATCGAATTATCCATTTTAACGACTTTTTCAGCTGAAATATTTACTACTGCAGGCATAGCTTCTTCATATACTTTATTAAAATCAGAATGTTCAAGCTTTTTATCCGATTCAGTATAATATTTACCAGCATAGGTCAAATCATTTGAAACCTGAGCAATGAAAAATCCTATCATTATAGCAACAACACCAAAAATTATTAATGTAATTTTATTACCTTTTTTCATCATAACCTCCTCTGATATTAATTTTTTCAAGTCCTTTTTTCCTTTTTACGATAAGTTCAATAGAACTTCTGTTATTATACTGATACAGAGACATATTGAAATCAAGTACATTGTTAATATCACTTTCCTCGATTCTAACTATAATATCCCCTTTTTTAAATTTATTATTAAAACTTTTTATGACTTTTATTCCATTTCTATGCCACATTTCTGAAACAATTATATTTAAATTAGGTTTACCATGATTTAAAATTGATTTTATGTTTTTTTGATAAAATTTTAAAACATTATTTTTTAGAAAGAGATAATGATTTTTTTGAAAATATCCAAGAATTAAACCTATAAAATCTTTTTTTGTATTGTATAAAGGCATAGTCACATATAATTTTTTATAATTCGTATTTAATAATCCGTATCCTTTGATTTTCTTTGCATATGTTCCGATTTTATGATATTTATTATTTTTTAGTATAAATAACGGATCATCCTCATCCAGCTCTATATTTTTTTTCAATTCTTCTGATTTGCCGGGAATATCAACTTTCAGAAAAGCCAATCCTGAAACTCTATCAACATAAATAACTTCGTAATTATAAAATATATTATTATTTCTTTTTAGATAAAAATTATTATAATTTAAAATACTATCTTTAGTGACGAATATACTTTCGGTTATTTTTAT
>CAZMFS010000019.1:0-13182 GCA_964565585.1 uncultured bacterium | reverse complement strand
TTACTATATAAAAGAGTCCACCGAAAAATATTATAGAGATTGCTGTAATGAATTTTTCTTTGGAATCGGCTCTCATATCCCAAAAACTATCTGGCGCAGGGAGCTACCGCTGCTTAAAAATTTAGTTAATATAGTTCTTAGAAAACCTTTGGTTCAGATGTTGAAATGGCATATAGGAATTAAGAATGATTTTAGGATTTCTGTAGGTAAGGGATGGAAAAATTTGGAAAAATATCTGGAACCTCCTATCTGGGAGGAATATAAGAGGACATATTCGGATTATAAATATGAGAACATATGGGAATCGCTGTTTGTTTTTTATGATCTTTTCTGTGAAGTTGCTAAAATTATTGCAGAAAAAAAGAATTATAAATATCCAAAAAAGGAAGCTCATAATGCACTAAAATTTTTAAAGCATGTAAGAAATCTACCCGAAGATGCAGATAGTATTTTTTAATTAGCAATATATTCTTTCAAAACAGTTAATCAAATTTAATTTTACTAATTTGAAACATCCGGTAGTAAAATTTTGTCTATTAAGTAAATTAATTCGAAATGAAAGGATATCTATGGTTAAAAAAATTGGTATATTTTTTATTTTAGTAAGTGTTCTATTTTCATGTTCTAATAATGAAAATATAACTCTTGGTAAAGTTGAAATTGTAAAGAAAGTTAAATTTGAACAGCCGATTATCCCGATGTCGACTGTTATTAATTCCGGTAATTATATAGCTTTTGATGCACTAAAAAGAAGACTTGTAATGTTTAATAAAGAGGGAAAGATAATCGATAGCTATGAAAAGCACGGCAAGGGCCCCGGAGAATTTTTAAGGGAAGAAGATTTGTTTCTTATGGGTGTTCATAATGATAAACTATATGTACTTGAGTATGCACAAAACAGGGTAGTTATCTTTAATATCTCCAGTAATGAAAATTTCAAATATATGGATGAATTTGTGGTAAATAACGGAAGAGTTATAACAGGGGGGATTTCATCAAATGGAAGAATCTATCTAAATGAAATGATCGGAGACAATCTTTTTAAAATTTATAATGAAACTGGAAAGCAGAAAAATGAAATAATAAGAAGAAATCAGGTTGATTTAAATCAGTTAAGCGCAAAAGAAATGAAAAAATATTTTATTGAAAATATCTACATCCCCCATTTTGATGAAAATAATATTGTTTTAACGGGGGTATTTAATAAACATATAAAATTTTACAAAAAAAACAAAGAGACTGTTGATTTATTAAAGGATACAATTATCCATCAGTATAAAGAAAAGGGATATAATTCAAAAACCCAGCAGTCCAGCAATAATAGGGAAATATTTCTGGAAAATATAGGGGTTGCCGGATCAAATATTATGGATAGCAGTTATTATCTGGCAATTTCACCCGAAAATGAGAGCAAATCTTTGTTAAATAAATACAGCCTGAATGGTAAATTTGAAGGAAATTATCTCATTGAGGATGATGAAAATTTAAAAATAGAAAACTTCTTTATTTTTGATGATGATGATATAATATTTACCGAAGCAGCAAGAAAAAATGCAAATGATGATTATAAGAGAAATTCAAATTATTTTTACATAGCTAAGCTTAAATAATAGAGGATAATATGAACAAAGTTATAAATATATTAAACAATATCGAGATTGATGATGTTCTGGATATTGCCACCGGAAGAGGACAGTTTATTCAGTTTTTAATGAAAAATTTAAAAAATTATAACACTATAACAGGGGTGGATAATCACTCTAAATCAATTCAGATGGCAAGAGAAAGTTTCAGTGAATATGAAGATGTTAATTTTATAGAAAAGAATTTTTTTGAACTTGATCCTAAAAATCATAAGTACGATGCGGTATCAGTATCAAACTCTCTACATCATTTTGCGAATCCTGAAAAGTGTTTAAATAAGGCTTTATCGTTATTAAAACAAAATGGTTATTTCATAATTAGTGAAATGCATAGAAATGGAGAACAGAGTGAAAGCCAAAAAACTCATATAATGTTTCATCACTGGAGTGCAGAAATTGATAACCACAACGGAGTTACTCATTATAGAACATTTACACATGAAAAGCTTATCAAATTAACCCGAAATTTGGATATAATTAATAAAAAAGTTTTAAAATTTTCTTATCCATATGATAAAAAAAATCAGAAAGAAATTAAATCTTATCTTAAGAAAGCAATTAATAAAAAATTAGAAAGTATTGATAAAAATGAGAATATTTTTAAAAAAATGGAAGAAAAAAAGAACAGAATTCTTGATCATCTAGATGAATACGGATTTGCTTCTTCAGAGATGACATTTATTGTCGGGAGAAAAAGATAAACTCTTTGGATAATAATTTATATTAAAAAAACATATAAAATATTTAAATAACCATAAATCTTCTTTGGATTAACAAATATTTTATTCTGATACAGTTGTTGAAATAATTAAAAATTGGCTTTATAGTAAATGTAATATAAAATTATAGAATAAAATATAAGGTATTAAATAAATTAAGGAGGATTTATGAATTTTGACCCTAATTCTTACAGGTATAATTCAAAGAGAAATATCGTATATTCAAAAAACGGTATGGTGGCTACTTCTCATCCTCTAGCTGCGCAGGCCGGACTTGATACTTTAAAAAGAGGAGGAAATGCTGTTGATGCTGCAATAGCTACTGCCTCCACACTGACTGTAGTAGAACCCACCTCAAACGGTATTGGGGGAGATTGCTTTGCAATTGTATGGCATAATAATGAGCTACACGGACTTAATTCCAGCGGGCATTCACCTTCAAATATTTCAATAGAAAAGTTAAAAGAAGATGGTAAGGAAGATATTCCAAAATTTGGATGGGAGCCTGTAACCGTACCGGGAGTTCCCGGGGGATGGGCAAAATTATGGAAAAACTTTGGAAAAATTGATTACAGCGAAGTCTTCCAACCGGCTATAGATATAGCTGAAAATGGCCATCCAATTTCAGTTACCGCAGCATATTACTGGCAGAGAGCTCTAAAAACATATAAAAAGCTGGCAGAAGAAAGGCCTGAAATATTTAAATACTGGATGAATACTTTCTCTTATAATGGAAAAGCACCTAAGGCAGGAGAGATCTGGAAATTTACCGATCATGCTGATACTTTAAAGAGGATTGCTAACTCGTTATCCAGGGGGTTCTATGAAGGTGAGATTGCGAAGAAAATTGATAAATTTTCGAGAAAGACGGGAGGATATATAAGATATGAAGATTTAAAAGAATACGAAGCAAAAATTGTTGATCCCGTTAATATAAACTATAAAGGATACGATGTGTGGGAAATACCGCCTAATGGTCAGGGAATTACGGCCTTGATGGCATTAAATATATTGAAAGATATCCATTTGAAGGGACGGTCAAAGGATGAAATTAAACATATACAGATCGAAGCAATGAAACTTGCATTTGCCGATACTAAGGCACATGTGACAGATCCGGATTTTATGAAGCTAAAGGTTTCAGATCTTCTCAGTAAGGAGTATGCAGACAAAAGAAAAAGTCTAATAAAGGAAAAAGCTAAAAAATATGATACGGGATTTCCTCATGAGGGAGGTACCGTTTATCTTTCAACAGCTGATAAAGATGGAAACATGGTATCGTTTATACAGAGTAACTACATGGGCTTTGGTTCCGGAGTTGTAGTTCCGAAAACAGGAATTGCACTTCAAAATAGAGGTAAAAATTTTAGCTTTGATAAAAATCACCCAAACTCGCTTGAGCCAAATAAAAGACCCTATCATACTATAATTCCGGGATTTATAACCAAAGATGAGAAAGCAGTTGGTCCTTTCGGGGTTATGGGGGGATTTATGCAGCCTCAGGGGCATCTTCAGGTACTGACCAATATGATCGATGATGATATGAATCCTCAGGAGGCTTTGGATTGTCCGCGCTGGATGTTTAGTAAAGATAAAACTGTATTTGTGGAGAAGGATTTTGATACAAATCTGGCCAAAAAATTACAGAGAAGAGGTCATAATATAAAAGTTCCATTAAGTTCGGGAATGTTCGGTAGGGGACAGATAATATTAAAAAATGAAAATGGATCCTATGTAGGCGGTACTGAAAAAAGAACAGATGGTACTATTGCTGCTTATTAAATTGTGGGTGATTAATAGTGAATGAATTAAAATTGTATTCTTTTGATTATATTTTTCAGCTTTCAACGGCACTTGATTTAGTGGATAAGCAATTATACTGGCACCATCCCAAAGTTGCTTATATATCATATTTAATAGGTAAAGAAAAAGGGTTAAAACAAAAGGAGATTCAGAATCTGGTTTTTGCTGCACTGGTACATGATATAGGTATATTTTCTCTAAAAGAAAAAAGAGATATTATTAAATTTGATATTCAGGGTGATGAAAAACATGCATTTATTGGTAGTAATATACTGGAAATAAATAAAAAATTGTCACAGTTGGATGATATTGTAAGATACCATCATCATGATTGGGATAATGGCGATGGAAAGTTTCATAATGGTGATATTGTATCAGAGCTTGCTAATATTCTCTATATAGCCGATAGAATTGAAATACTAATGAATAAAAAAGAAAAACCCGAGAAACAGGTTACGAAACTTGAAAGTATGTTAAGAAATTCTTACAAGCATAAATTTAATCCGGAATTGAGAAATGCAGTATTTGAAGTTATCCATTTTGAAAAATTCTATAAATATATTAACAGTTTTAAAATATATAATATTTTGTCCAACAAATTTAATACGAGCGATAATCTAATCGGCACTGAGGGGATTATAAATATTTCACGTCTTTTTGCATATGCACTTGATTTCAGAGTTAAATACACCCATGCTCATTCAAATCTCGTTGCCGGGCTGGCTCATAAAATTGCTGATAAACTTGACTATTCCAATAAAAAGAAAATTAATCTTTATATTGCAGGTTTGCTTCATGATATCGGTAAATTTTATATTCCTCCGGAAATTTTAAATAAAAAAAATGAATTAAATAATAAGGAATTTAATGCTGTAAAGCTTCATCCCTGGTATACTATGATAATATTAAATAAAGTTGATGGCTTTAATGATATTTCAAACTGGGCATCTTTCCATCACGAAAGGCTGGATGGAAGCGGATATCCATTTTTAAAAGATGCAAAGAATATTCCTGAGGAAAGCTTGTTAATCGGGGTTTGTGAAATATTCGGTACTCTAAATGAGGATAGGTCTTATAGAGAAAAGAAAAACAAGGATGAAATTACAGGAATTATGAGTGATATGAAAGAACATAATAAATTACCGGGTAAATTTGTTGATATTATTCTCGATAATATTGATGAATTTATGAATTACACAGAGAAAGTTAAGATAAAAATGGAGAAAAATTATAAATACTGTACTGATTTGGAATAATAATTGATCAAATAGTGAATAAAAGGCGGATATAAATAATGGTATATTTTATAATGGCAATCCTTCCCGGTATTTTAATTATAATCTATTTCTATCAGAGGGATAAGCTGGAGCATGAACCTAAATGGATGATTGTTAAAACTTTCTTTTTAGGTATTTTAGCCTCATCTGTTGCTTTGTTTTTTAATACGTTATTTGGAGGGATTTTTAGAAATAATTTATTTATAGGAGCGGTAATAATAGCTCCTATTGTAGAGGAAACATGTAAATTTTATTCTGTAAAATTTTTTAGATTCAAAGATATTCACTTTAGCGAACCTATGGATGGGATTGTGTACGGTGTAACAGTTGCAATAGGTTTTGCAGTAATGGAAAATTTGAATTATGTTTATAGAGCCATGCAAAATGGGGACGTATATTATACACTAATTGTTAGGGGATTCCTTTCTGTACCGGCTCATGCATTATTTGCCGTTATATGGGGTTATGCTTTAGGTATGTATAAATTTGGAAAAAGAAGCAGTGATTTTGTAAAAAGGTCGCTTTTTCAGGCAATGATTTTTCACGGAATTTTTAACGCAATTGCTGTACTTGTCAATCCTGTCTGGGACGTAATTTATCTTGCAGTTCTATCAATCTATTTGTGGTATATTGCGGACCAGGATATAAAGAGCGCTATAAAAAACTCTCCGTACAATCCTGAAAATAATAAAAACAATAACAATAACAATAACAATAACAATAACAATAACAATAACAATAATGATTATTTTGATAATTTCTAATTTTTATTAGTTCAATTTTTTTAGTTTTCTTTGATCTAACATTTTTATAAGTTATAAATTATTGAAATTGATTAAATGTATTGATACAATAATTTTAAAATGGGCTTTGTTATTTTATTAAAAAAGGAGATAAAATGAAATTTTATAAACGGATTATATTTGCAGTTATTATATGTATTTTATTTATTGGTGGAACTTTTTCATCTAATCTTTATTATGTTCAGTTCAGTGAAAAACCAGAAATATCAAAAAAGACTAAAGTTACATTTAAAAATTTTAATATTGGTGAAGTAAAAGATATGAAGTTATCAGAAAGTAATTATATAACTGTAAAAATAGATATAGACGATAAATATGATGATAAAATTGTTGAATCCGGTATTTTCTATGTGGAGGACAATAAATTAAGATATATAATTCTGGATGAAAAAAGTGATAGGGTAGAAAGCGGAAAATATTTTCTTGGATTTGAAAGCAAATACAAATACTATATATGGAGGACCAAAAATTGGCTGAAAAATGGAGTTGAAGCCATAAGGAAAAAATTAAAAAAATCCAAATTTGAAAAAATTTAAATAAAAAAGGATGTTAAAGTGGATAAGATTAAAATTTTTGTAGGTATTATTATATTAATTTTAATTATTATTTTAGCAGCTATTGGTTTATTTAATCAGAGCAAACTTCCGGAATACAAATCTGAGGTTAAATTTGATGAGGGTGCACAGATGAATTATAAAATTTATGGGGATGGAAAACCTGTTCTATTTATTCACGGATTGGGAACTGATTCGGGTATCTGGGAATATCAGATTGAAAAATTAAAGAATAATTATAAGGTAATAACAGTGGATCTTTACGGGCATGGACTTAGTAAAAAAATTCCTGAAGAAATTGGCATCAAGCAGACTGCCGCTGAGATTATAAATATTATAGTTGATAATGACATATCTTCTGTTGATATTGTGGCTCAAGGGCTGGGCGGATTAATTGCACTGGATATGAAGAATATGAAGCCTGCAATCGTAAATAAAATGATTTTAATTGATACAGCTGTACAGAGAAGAAAAGTGGAACTCATGGATGATATTTATTTGAAGTATATTGAAAGCAATTTTGATAAAGCTGTGGAGGAATATTTTGCTGATAAAATAATTGATAAAGAAATTATGAAAAGAGTTAAAAGTAAAGCTTTGTCTGTAAATCAATATGCTTTTTATAATTATACAAAAAGCACGATCGAAAGGGATTTCATAAAAATTTCAGAGAAGTTCAATAAAAATGTATATCTAATTTATTCCAAAGCATTTGTTAAAAATAAAAAATATCTGGATTCCGTTAAAAGGCAGCACGGGTTCAAAGATGTTGATAAGGAAAATATGTATTATTATCCGGATTCCGGTTTTTTTATAATGATTGAAAAACCTGAAAATTTTCTACTGGATTTAGGAAATATTTTAGAATAGTAAAGTCATTTCGAATTTAATCCGGAATCTACTGTAATAAGAGGGTAATATTTGGGAAGATATTGAAACGAAGAGTTCAATATGACATGGGGGGCAAAATCATTCAGAAAAATCCATGCCCTTCCCTATCTTATGGGTCGGCTTAACCGGAACTTGTTTCAGGGTTATTCCGGAATCTCCTTTTGTAAGAAAATATCGACAAGATGCTGAAATCTGAAACATTTAACCTTCTTTAACTGTCAAATATAGTAGAAAGTAATTAAATTAAGGAGGAGTAATGAGAAAACATGTAATTTGGGTGGTAATAATTTTGGTTATATTAGCAGCATGTGGAAATCAGGGTGAGGTTAAAAATATTACGCTTGAACCCGTACATATATGGCATCCCGAAAATATAACAAACAGCAATATTATGCTCTGTTCGGGTGTGTATAAGGATACAGTTTACTATGCTCAGAGAATAGGACAGGATTTCGGTGTTAGGTTTGCATCCTTTGACGGCCAAACACAAAACAAATTTAAAATACCTGGTGGTAGAGGTCCTGGACAGGCTATGCAAACCCTAGGTGTGAAAATAAAAAATGATAAAGTATATTTTGCGGATCTTGCCTTGCAGAGGATTACAAAATTTAGTAAAGATGGGGAGTATCTGGATAGTTTTGAATATAAGACTGATATGGGTACAATAGGGACCTTTGATGTAGGTGAAGATTATCTCTATTTTCACAGTTTAAATAAGGTTTTTCTTGGAAAAATGAGTTTAAAAGACGGCAGTCTTATAAAAAAAATTGATCATAAATACGAGGAGATTCCCCAAAATAACGACACTTTTGATGGGGGAGCTGTTAAAATTGATCCATATAATAATAAAATAACTTTTGCTCACTGGTCTGTTCCATATAGAATTAGAACATATGATAAGGATTTAAAAAAGAGTTCACTAGTAAAAAATAAAAAATTAGCTAAAGAATGTGATAAAATGTACTGGCGAATTGGAAGAGGCACTTTTTCAGTAGTTGGTTCTATGATTGCTGCTTCCTTATCATTTGATTATAATAATATCTATTCGCCTTTAATATCCGGTAAGATGAAATATACTGGAGATGGAATGGAAGTGGATAATATTGTTCCTTATATTTTGGCTTTTGATAAAGAAAAGAAGAAGTTAAAAGCAAAGATGAAAATAAAAAATCTTGATACTATAAAAGGTTTTATAAATGTTCTGGGTGTTACCGATAAATATATAATTGTTCATATTGAAGATACTTCGGATAACTTTAAAAAAGCATATAAAAAAGATTATAATGCAGCTATTCTGGTTTGTAAAAAACCGGTGAATTTATAAACTTTATAGTATTGATGCTGGTTGGATATTCAACCGGCATTTGTTTTTCATTTAAGTATAATATAAGCAATTTAGTTTTATTTGTCTCAGATTTTTCTGTAGTAATAAATAAGAAATTTTAGGAAGATGCTGAAACGAGTATATATACGAGGAACATGAAACGTTTATTTCAGGATCTGTCTCAAAATCTTCTGAGATAAGAAAGTAGCTTTGTAAAGAATAAAAAAATTATAAAAATAGTCAATCAAAACCAAAATAGAATATTTTCGATATAAAATAGAATAAATGTAAAAATCTTATATAAAAATTAAATAAACTTGAATTATACTTTTAAAATAAATAATATAGATAAATAGTTCTATAAATACTTGATAAATGACTTAAATGTCATAATATTATAATTAGTATTTTAAGTGAGGTGGTATGAAAAAGTTATTATATGTAATAATAACTTTTATTTTATTTTCCTGTGGTGGATATGATAATAATCCTGAGAAATATCTTTTTAAAGGAGAAGAAATCGAACCTGTAGAGAAACAGAACAGGTTAAAAAATAAAAATATTATTAATTTTGGAATTACGCCATGGCAGTTATTAAGTGAACATAAAAAAGGATTTTCCCCCATTTTAAAATATCTTAGTGAAAAAACCGGGAAAAAATTTGTATTAAATGTATCCAAAGATTATGATTCTTTAAAAAATGAAGTTAAAAGGGGTGATATTCAGGTTGCTGCGTTTTCTCCATTTGCATATGTTGAAGCACTTGAAAAAATTCCGGATAGAATAACATATCTCGCTACTACAAGGAGAAAATTTAAAAGGAGAAATATAGATTATTATAGAGGATATATTATTGTGAGGGAAGATTCCTCGATTCGAACCTTAGATGATTTAAAAATGAAAAGCTTTGGCTTTGTGGATAAAAAATCAACCAGCGGTTATATTTTTCCATTATTATTGTTTAAAAAAAATAGTATAGTTCCCGAATCCTTTTTTTTACAAGTTTTTTTTCTGGGGAATCATACAAAAGTAGTTGAAGCAGTTTTGTCCGGTACAATTGATGCAGGTGCAATTTGGGATGGAAGTTTTAATGTAGCTATAAAAAAATATGGTGAAATGTTTAGAATAATTCAGAAAACTGACCGAATTCCACTTGATGCTTGGGTGGTAAGTAGCAGTCTCGACAATGAATTTATAAAAGAATTAAAAATAATTCTGATAAATATTAATAGCAAAACTGTAAACAGCAATAATGAGAAGATATTGGAAAGTGATTATTTTCCTTATACTGGATTTATAGTCAAAGATTCATCCTATTATAATGTGATTAAAGAGGCAGTTAAGATTTTAAATTTGGAGAAATAATGTTTAGTTTGGATAAATTTATTTCAAAATTAAATTTAAGAACTAAAATTAGCTTGATAATTTTAATTGTATTAATTCCACTAATTATTATTCTGCTTACTGCTATGATAATCTACAGTCACAGAGTGTACAAGTTAATAAATACAAATAGTACTGATTTAACAAATAATGTTTATAATATACTGGAAGATTTTAAGTTTAAAACAAAAAGATATTCCAGCACTCTTTCAGATAATTTGATAATTAGAAGGAATACTTATTTCAAAAATACGGGAGTTCTTTCAGCATATCTTGAATCTTTGATGGATGAACTGAATGTAAATATATTAACAATTCACAATAAAAACGGGTTAATACTTGCCAGAGGGCATGCCCCTAAAGAATTTAATATTATAGATAGAAATAAATATCATGTAAAAACTATAGAAGGCAATAAAATATTTGCAATAGATAAAATCGGAAAGAATTATTTGTTTTTTTCAATTGCTCCTATCTATCATCATGCAAATGAGAATATAATTATTGGAACAATAACTGTAGGATATAAGATTGATAGTGATTTTTTAAAAAATATAAAAAAATTAAGCGGTACTAATTTGTTATTTGTTGATAAAAGAAGATTGATAGCCAGCACTTTTGATAATTTCTCAAATCGAAAGGTTCTACCAGAAAATTACCAAGAAATAAGTTTAAATAACATCGATTATGATTTAATCGAAATGCCAATTGAGGTTAACAAAATTGCTAAATATTCATTTTTTAATGCAGTAAATAACTCTAATATAAGAAATTCCCTGAAAAAATTTATAGGTTTTGTTATTTTAATATTTGTTATAGCTATGGTGCTAAGTGTTATGTTGGTGTTAAAAATTGCCAATAATATTAATAAATCCAAAAACAAAATAATGTCTTTCAGTAAAGAGATATTAAATAATAACTATGATACTAGGGTAAAAATTGATACGGAGGATGAATTTAATGCTCTAGCTACAGTGTTTAATAAGATGGCAGAAAATGTAATGATAAATTTTGAAAGAATAAAAAAACAGCGGGATGAAATAGAGATATTTAAAAATAATTTATCCAATATAATTGATTCTATGCCATCCATATTGATATCGATAAATAAAAAAGGGATAATTCAAAGATGGAATAAAGCAGCAGAAGCTTTTACCGGAATAGAATCTGCTGTTGCTAAAGGAAAAAAGCTTGGAAGCCAGTTTCCGACTTTTAAAAGGTTTAATAAATATATTAAAAAGGTTATAGATGAAGGTGAAAGTTTTAATTTTAGTAAGGAAAAATTTGGTAATGAAGAAGTTTATTATTTTGATATTGTATTGTTCCCGATAAGGAATAAAAATTTAAAAGAGATGTTAATAAGAGCCAATGATGTAACTGATATGCACAATAAGGATATGGAGCTAAAGCAGATACAGAAGATGGAAACAGTTGGGAGTTTAGCCAGTGGATTTGCCCATGATCTGAATAATATATTGGGGGGTATAATTGGTACTTTATCAATTTTGGAATACAAAATTAAAAAAGGCAAAGATTTTTCCAAGGAGGAGCTCTCAGATAGGGTAGAATCCATGATTAATATATCCCACAGGGCAGAGGATTTAATAGATAAATTACTAACTCTTTCCAGGAAAAAAGAAATGAAATTTTTACCTGTTGACATTAACGAAATAATTGAAGATGTCATATCTATTTGCAGGAACTCGCTTGATAAAAGGATTAAGATTAAAGAAAATCTGCTGGATAGAAGAGTATTAATAAATGCTGATAGGACCCAAATTGAACAGGCTATTTTAAATATTTGTATTAATGGAGAACAGGCGATGACAAAAATGAAATCCCGGAGCAACAAATCTCCTGGAAGTGTGTTATTAGTAGAACTTGAAACAATAAGAATCGATAGGTATTTTGCAAGGAATCATCCAAAGGCAAAAATTGATGAGGATTACTGTATAGTATCAGTATCCGATGAGGGAATTGGCATGGATGAAGAAACTAAAAAAAAGATTTTTGAGCCGTTTTATACAAATAAAGAAGAACATGGTGGTACAGGTCTAGGGCTGACAATGGTTTATAATATAATTACCCAGCACAATGGATTTATTGATTTTTACTCCGAGGTTGATAGGGGAACGACATTTAACTTGTATTTCCCATTAATGGAGAAAAAGGGAGTAAAAGTAAAATCTGATGAGTATAATGTGATTAAAGGAGAGGGAAGTATCTTAGTGGTGGATGATGAAAAAATTATGAGAGAAGTAGCAAAATCGATACTCGAGGAATGCAATTATAAAGTTTTTGAAGCCAGAAATGGGGGAAGAGGGCTTAAAAAAATATAAAAAAAACAAGAAGGAAATTGATTGTATACTGCTGGATTT
The DNA here is from genome assembly GCA_964565585.1 of uncultured bacterium. Lineage (GTDB taxonomy): Bacteria > Macinerneyibacteriota > Macinerneyibacteria > Macinerneyibacteriales > Macinerneyibacteriaceae > Macinerneyibacterium. The sequence goes on along the minus strand of CAZMFS010000019.1, from coordinate 407 downwards.
TGGCATGCCTGTAATGAGTGGAGAAGAGTTATTTCAGAAACTAAAAGAAATTGATGAAACTATTAAGGTAATATTTACTTCAGGTTCGAAAAGAGAAGAGCAACTAAGACGTTTAAAGGGCATGGGAAAAGTAAATTTTTTAAAGAAACCGTTTACTTTAAAAAAACTTTCAAAAGCAGTTGCCAAAGTACTTGGGTTTGAAAAATAGTTTTACTTATCAAAATATGTCAGAAATATAGATATTTTTAGAAAAAGTTATTGATATTAATTTAGAATTGTTTATAATTCATAGAAATAAAAAGTTCGCATAAAGAAATATGTTGTATTATTCAATTGTAATAAAGGAGTATTTATGAGGAAATTATTTATTTTTTTTATTGTTATATCTATTTTTGTATTTACATGTT
>CAZMFS010000018.1:12188-13431 GCA_964565585.1 uncultured bacterium | reverse complement strand
CAACAAATATTCCATACAAACAAATTGTAATAGCTGCAGGAAAGGGAGCTACAGCTGCTCTTTCTGCCTACCACTATCTTTTAAATAACTAACACCTCATCCACCATAGAGCGGAGACAGAATCATCTGTTTCCTCTAAGGTTATTATAATTTATGTTTTACTTTTTTTTATTAAAAAAAAAGTGGGGAAGAACTCCCCACTTAAATTTCAATCTGAGTAATTCAATATATTAAGAATTCTAATTTATTGATGCTTCTTAGCAAATTCTATTACTTCTGGCAGGTCCAGTCCTATTTTTTTCAATGTTTCAACTTTAGGCACACCATCATTTGTCCAGCCTTTTCTAGCATATGTTTCATCCATTAATCTATTAAATCTTTCCATTCTTTTTTCTCTTGTTATTTCAAGCTTTTCTTCAACACTCTTACCTTCTGGATCTATGCCGTATTCTTCTTTAAGCTGGTTGTCATATCTTTCTTCTCTTGATTCATACTCTTCAACTGTAACCGGTGTTATAGATCTTGGACAACCGTAATCATCTTTTCTGGAACCTTTTCCTAGTTTTAAACTTAACAGTCTTTGGAAATTATAAACTCTTTCTATCTGAAGCATCTGTTCTTCATGGTCTATATTTTTACCGGTAATAGCATTATAAATTTCCCTGTAATTCCTAACATGCTCTTCAACTTTAGCTGGATCATCTGTTTCATCATTATCAGCAGGTTCAACATCGTTCCACGGTAGCTTACAAAGACCATGTAAAGAAAACCATGTTCTCCAAAGAGGGAAATAATATAAAGCTTCAGCTTTATCCTCATATGTTGGAATTCTATTTTGTACCTGATCCATAAAGATCAACCACGCTTCATCATGCTGCGGACCTTTAATAGCAAAGTTATATCCACCCTGCTGAGCAATTGATTCTTTTGACATATATTGAGAATATTCTAATCCTTTGCATTCCATTCCAATATCATCCAAATAATCTCTATCAACGCCAAACTCTTTTTCAAAATATTCTTTCATATATAGGATACCTTTTCCGGCAATGGTACCGAAGCCTTCTCCTTTTGCCATTTGATGCATCATTTCAAGAGAAGCTTTCCAGTTGCCCCATTCAAGTTTTAAGCCACCGGTTTTTTCCTCATCAAGAATGCCGTTTTCCCAGCAGTCCATAACAAATGCTGTTAAGGTACCAAAAGAAATTGTATCCAGTCCGTAAGTATCACAGTAAAAATTCAT
>CAZMFS010000018.1:0-12178 GCA_964565585.1 uncultured bacterium | reverse complement strand
ATAATTTCACCGTCAGTAATTCCGCAGTTAGGACCCACCCCAGCTATTGTTTCATATTCAGGGCCATCTACACGTACTGTTTCTCCTTTATAAGGTCCTGTTTTTAATTCTAAATCTTCGATTGTATGAGCACATGCAATAGTACAGCCAAACCAGCATCCATCTGGATGCTCCTGATCAAACATTTTTTCATATGCCTCTTCCCCACAATTCTCTGCTCCTTCAATCTGACCATATTTAAAATTACGTGTAGGAAGCAGATCATATTCATTCATAATCGGCACAATATGTGTGGTACCTACTCTTCTCATTCTTTTTTGTTTAGGATCCTGTTCTATTACTTCTTCCTGCATTTTTTGCCCCACTTCTCTTACTTTTTCAGGATCAGCAGGATTATTGTCCATACCTGTTAAATCTGAATATTTACAAACTAAAGCTTTTATCTCTAAATACTGTTCCGGTTCCACCTCTGCCAGCCTGCTTTAATCTAACTCCTCTTCTTGGAATATCATAAAAACCAAAATTTAGGCAGCCAATCCAGGCATTTTCGGAACCTTTTCCAGCTGATACTGTAGCAACAGCTTTTTTATCATACGGATCATCGCTATCTGCAAATTCTTCAATTAACTGTTCTGCAAGAATATGACTATTAATTTCTTCCTCAGGAGCTTCAAAAATCTGTACTTTACCTTCATCCCCATCCAAATAAACAATAACATCAGTATCAGCTTTACCCTGAACTTCCATAGCATCAAATCCGGAAAATTTTAAATAAGGGCCGAAATACCCACCAACATTAGAATCTATTGGAATTCCTGTTGTCGGTGAAATAGCTGTAACAATTGCTTTACCTGTTCCAGGATACTGGGTTATCCCTCCAATTGGACCTGCTGCAATATTAATTTCGTTTTCAGGGTCGTTCCATTCAGTATCTTCATCTACAGCATCCCATAATAGTTTTAAATCAAATCCTTTTCCACCTGTAAATTTCTCTTTCATTTCTTTGGATACAGGCTTTTTTTTGATTTCATTATCGGACAGATTTACATATAAAGTCCTATTGTTGTATCCCTTTTCTACAGGCTTTTTTTCATATTCCCAGGATGCAATAAGCTTGTGCTTCTTTTTCATTTTTTCAATATCTTTTTTTGCCATAAAAACCTCCTATCTATAAATTTAAATACAAAGCAAACATAAACCTACTACTCTTATCAGTTATAAAATTAGCCCATTTTGCAAAAAATGTCAAACTAAAAACAATAACCTTTTTAGCTTAATTTATTCTTTTTAAAAACTAATTCTGATCAACATAAATTTTTTTTGGATTATTAGCTATATGTTTTAAAAGTTTTAGTATCTTTTCCATATTTTTTATAGAACAGTTTTCTTTAATATCACTTAACTTATGCCAGTGTTGGTATTGAAAATCAATTATATTGACAAAAGGCACCCCTTTTTTTAGAAAGGGATAATGATCATCTACAATAAATCTACCTATTTTATCCTTAAAAAAGGCATAGCCAAAATATTCTTTTGCTAATTGCCATACTGACTCAGTCGTTTTTTTGGAATATAAATACGAAAATCCCTCCTTAGGAATTTCCAGATTCTTATCCCCAATCATATCAATAAGAATACCGTATCTAATATTATCCAAATTATATTCATCAACAAAATACTGTGAACCAATACAATAATTTTTAGAATTAGTTCCACTATCTTCAGCATCAAAAAAAACAAGAACAACAGTAAACTCAGGATTTTCTATCTTTTTTAAATAATCTGAAAGTGCAAGCAAAACTGCTGTTGAAGAATTACCATCATTGGCACCTATTATAGGTCTTTTTTTCAAACTCTCTTTCTTTTCTTTATCAGCCACAGGTCTTGTATCCCAGTGTGAAACAAATAATATTTCCTCTTCAGATCTACCCTTATATGAAGCTATTATATTGATGCCTTCTGTTTTACCAATAAAGGGATTCTTATATATAAATTTCTGCAATTTAACTTTCGCATTATTTTTTCTTAAAACATTTATTATATAGCTTTTGGTTTTTTCATGATTTGCTGATCCTGGAGGATGTGGACTCAAAGAAATTAATTTATTGAAATATTGATCTACATTATTTCCGATGGCGGTACTTAATAAAACTATATATAAAAGAAAAAAAACAGAATATTTTACCAGTCCACTTTTTCTCTTAAAACCGGCATTGTCATACATCTAACACCTCCGCCTCCGCGGGCAAGTTCAGCTCCATATATTCCTATTGCCATATTATTATAATCATTTATATCTATCTTTCCAGACAAAATATCTTTTGCATGCTTTACTTCATACCCCGCTTTAGATATCTGCTCTAAAGTTTTTGGATTACAATCATACCCCACAAATTTACCTGGAGCTATGGCAAAAAAATTTGTCCCTGACAACCATTGCTCCCTTTGTTGATGAAGTGGGTCCTTTCCTCCACATACAATAGGTTTTAAATGAAAATCAATCTCATTAAGACCTTTAATTAGATTTTCTACATATTTATATTTCTTTTTCCCATCCGGATATATCTTGATTCTTACCACAGGAAGTATATCATTTCCCAAAATGTAAGGTTTATGTATTATACATCTATTCTTATCTACCATTGTAAATACCATATCAAGATGAATAGCAGCTCTTTCTTTTGGCAAAACTACTGCAAATATGTAAAAAGGTTTAGTAATATTTTTAGATATATTTTCAGAAATTATATCAATACTTTCCGGTGTGGTTCTTTCTGAAACACCTATAGCCAGAACATTCTCTTTTAATACCAGTAAATCTCCGCCCTCTATAGTAACATTTTTTTCCTTTTCTATTTTTGTACCATCAAATATAAACCCGTCAGATTTAAATTCATTATGATATTTAAAAATAAATTTAGAAATTATTGCTTCCATAGCACGGACCCTATTAGCCATGGAGCCGGTCACTACCTTCTGATTAATAACTATAGAACTATCCCTCATAAAATACAAATTTGGCAGGGGAGGTAGATCATATATTTTTTTGCTCAAAAACTTAGTTAAAGTATCTCTTCTTTGTTTAAGACCCATTATAGCTACATTTGATAATCTTTTAGGAGAATACTCCATCAACTCCTCTTTTCTTGCTTTAACTTCATCTATAAAATATGATATTATATCTACAAATTCTTTTTTTACCTTCGCGTTTTTTAAAACATCTTTTAGTAAATCTTTAACTTCATAAACATCACTAACCATCTTCAAAAGTTCCTTTAGCTCCCGGTGGTCCTCAGCAATAACCGGCAATGGCAGAATATCATTATAAAGAACTTGAGATGCGGATTTGGGTGTCATTTGTTCAACTTCAAATCCAGGAGAATGTATAATAACCTTTTTTAGTTTACCGATTTCAGAAGAAACTGATACTTTAGACATAAATAACCTTCCTCTAATAAATTATATTATTTAAGATAAAATTATAAACAAAAATTATGAATTATTTTTTTGCAATAATATACTTCATCGGATTTACAGGAGAACCATAAACCCGAACCTCATAATGAAGGTGAGGTCCATTTGAATTTCCAGTATTACCTACTGTCCCAATTATCTGACCCTTTTTTACTTTCTCACCTAAACCGACATTGATTGTATGCAGGTGAGCATATCTTGTTTTTATCCCATATGAATGTTTAATAAGAATTGTTTTACCCCAGTATTTGCCATTTCCAGCATATATTACTTTTCCATTAGCAGGAGATCTAACTTCGGCACCTACAGACTGAGCAATATCTATTCCGTTATGATGTTCCCTTTCTCCCGTCATAGGTGAATGTCTAAACCCATACCCTGAGGTAATCCATCCGTATACAGGCCAGTTGGTAGGCACATTATCCCACATTTTTTTATCTAACTCATCGCTGCTTTTGATCTTTTTAAGCATCGTTTTTGCAAAATCTATTCTTGCCTCGGTTTTTGTTATCATGGTACTTATATCTTCAATCTCATTTTTTAATGACGGCTCAAGCATTATGTTCTCTCTGTTATCCCAGTTTTTAGTAGTTCCTCCAATACCCATCTCTTTAATAGCATCGCTTGTAGGAGGTAAATTATTTAATACCAGCAAACTATCTATGGAATTTAGAACATTGTACATAATTTTCTGATTTCGATTAGTATTCTTTTTTAAATTTCTATATTTTTCTTTTAAAATAACATTTTCTGAAACAAGATTATCGTATTTTTTCTCCTGAACCAAATTTGACTGATATCCAATTAAAATATATACAAAGAAAGATACAATAGAAAGTAGAACAATTCCAAATATTAAAAGGGTACCGTAACTAACCTTTTTATTCTTTACTTCCCCCTTATTATCCGAGATGACCATAAAAGTAATATATTTATTAAACAGTTTCTTAAACATATCAGTAATGATTATAAGCCCAAACTCCTTTATGTCAAGAATTATTTTTGTATTTTCCTACAATACTGTAATTTATTAATATATTAATAATAATTAGAATAGATTTACAAAAATCACCCATGATTATCCAATTTTAACGAAATTCTTTCTCTGTTTTTATCAACATTTATAACCTCGAAATAGTACCATTCTCCAACAGAAAAATGGACTGCTAAATCTTCAACATATCTATCCAGAGTTTTTGATATATGACACAATCCATTTACTCCAATACCCAGATCTATAAACATTCCAAAATTTGTAATATTATTTATAGTACCTGCAAGAATCATTCCTTCCTGCAAATCGTCTATATCCTCTATTTTTTCAGAATAGGGAACAGGTTCAAAATTTTCCCTTATATCTCTTCCAGGTTTTTTTAACTCTTTTTTTATATCCTCCACAGTATATCTTCCAAGATTCTGGATGTAATCAGAAAAATTTATCTCATTTATAACTTTATTACCTTCTGTGATTTCGGATTTTTCTATATTATTTTCTTTTAACATTTTTTCAACTATATTGTATTTTTCTGGATGAATACCCGTATTATCAAAAATATTTTCTCCATTTCTAATTCTTATAAATCCAGAACACTGAATAAATGTTTTGGGACCTATGCCTTTTATATTTTTTAGTTCCTTTAAATTTTCTATCCCATTATTTTTATCCCTGTATTCTATTATTCTTTCTGCTAATGTATCACTGATACCCGAAACATAAGATAACAGATATTTTGAAGCTGTGTTGATATCAACACCAACTCTATTAACAACAGAGGATACAACCATATTCAATCTCCTCTGCAGCTCAGTCTGATTTACATCATGCTGATACTGACCAATTCCTAAAGATTTTGGATCAATTTTCACAAATTCACTTAATGGATCATGGACCCTTCTTGCAATACTAATTGCACCTCTGATTGTAACATCAAGATCGGGAAACTCTTTAACGGCGATATCAGATGCCGAATAAATACTTGCACCACTTTCATTGACAATTACCATTGCAGGACCTTTTTTAGAGGTTTTCTTTATCTTTTTCACTATCTGAACAATATCTTTTGATCCCTTTCCGTTTCCCACTGCAATTATATTTATATTATATTGTTTAATTTTATTCAAAAAGATATCAATATTTTTTGGGATTTTATCATCATTCATTGAATCAATTACAAAATGATCCAGATATTTACCTCTCTTATCAATTATTGCAGCTTTAGAACCGGTTCTTAATCCCGGATCCACCCCAATTATATTTTTATTTGAAGCAGGAGCTGATAAAAGAAGAGATTCTAAATTCTTCTCAAATACATCTATAGCAGTAGCTTCAGCTTCTTCGGTATATTTGTTCCTAATTTCATTCTCCAGAGAAGGATCCAGATATCCAAAATAAGCCAGTTCAATAGCTTCAATTAAATCTTCATGAAATATATGTTTTTCATTTTTAACAATCTCCTGTTTTATAAGTTTAAGGGCCTCATCCTCATCAACTTTTAAATCCACTTTTATTATTTTTTCATTTTCGGCCCTATTAATAGCAAGTAAGCGATGTGATTTAATAGAATCAATTTTTTCTTTATAATCGTAATAATCCTGATATATTCCCTTTTTATCCTTCTCAGTATTTTTTTTAGAAGTAGCTAGCACCCCTGTTTTATCATATAATTTCCTTAAATTTTTTCTAACTTTATGATTATCAGTTATATAAGATGCAAGAATATATCTTGTTTGTTCTAGTATATCTTCAACCTCTACTATACCTTCCCCTTCATTTTTATATTTATTAACAATCTGATATTTATCTTTATCTATAGTTTTTTGATTAATAATTATTTTTGCAAGCGGTTCAAATCCTTTTTCCTTTGCCACTTCAGCTTTTGTTCTTTTCTTTGATTTATATGGAAGATACAGATCTTCAAGTTCATTTTTTTTATAACAATTTTTTATCTTTTTTTCCAGTTCTTCTGTTAGCTTCCCCTGTTCATCTATTGTTTCTAATATATATTCTTTTCTTTTTTGTAATTCTTTATAATATTTTAATTTATCAGCAATTTTTCTTATCTGTGTTTCCTTTAAATTTCCAGTGGCCTCTTTTCTATACCTGGATATAAATGGAATTGTATTACCTTTATCCAAAAGTTCACAGGTGTTTTTTACTTTACTTTTTTCTATACCGGTTTCATTTGATATTAAATTTGTAATTACCATAATTCCCTCCTGGTTGATGATTATATCTATATAATATTTTTTTTCAAGACAATATGTATTAATTGAAAATTGAAAGTTGAAAATTGAAAATTGAAAGTTAAAAGCTGAAAGATCAGGCTGTAAAGAAATACAAAGTTATTTTATATTATATAAAATAATTTATTTTATGTTATGGTGAACTTGTTTTCAGCATCTTCTTCATACTAACTCTTTTATTAACTTTTTTCAGCATATTCCCTAATTAATTACTATATAACCTTTTTAAAAAATATCCCGAATCAACCCTGAAACAAGTTAAGGCCATGGTTTTTCTAAATGACTGTTTTTCTAAACAGTTTGAAAATCTCTTAATTTTTTGTCACTACTTTACAGCCCAAATCTTAGGTTTGAACATGAAGTAAAAAAATATAATTCAAACCTATCAAGTCTAACACCTTTAAAGATATCAATTTAGAAGTTAAAATCACTATTTTATGATTCCGGATAACTAGCGAATAAAAGATTAGTTTTAAAGAATAAACAGTCTGCAGTCTGCTGAGTTACAGACTACAGACATAAAAAACAAAGAAATAAATCTATTTTTGAGGAGGTTTCCTATAATTTGTATGCTGCTGAAATGAATAACCAGCTTTTAGTAACTTTCTATCCTCTAAAGCTTTTGCAATAAATGTTACACCAATCGGTTCGTTGTTTTTTCTGTATCCCGCCGGAATATTTATAGCAGGGTACCCGGCAGGAGCATATACTGCAGAAAGATAATTACTTAAAGTCATTACAAAATCCAGATTGTTTTCCTCCATTATTTTATCTAGGGGTTTCTTGGAATTATTTAGATTTTGCAGAACATTTTTCTCATTTTCATTTTCAGAAATATTTTTCTTAATTGCGTTTATTAATAAATCCTGTCCGTAATATGCCCTTGTTTCTTTGTTTTTCTTATTAAATTCAATAATATCTTTTAAATTCGAAAATTTTTCATACTTTTCTTTTTCTAAATATTTATTTACACCATTATCAAATTCATGATAATATACTTTTCTCATATTAATATTAAAAATTCTTTCATCCAATTTTACCTCAACTACTTCTGCATTAATACTTTCAAGGTCATTTACTATGCGTTTTATAATTTTTTTATCTTCTTTTCGATACCACTTTTCAATTTTTTCATTAACAACAAGCCCTATTCTTTTATTTTCTAAATAACTCTTATCAAGATATTCATCAGGATATTTAGGATTAAAACCTCTTGCAATTTCTGTTTTTCTATCATTTTTATCAACACCCACCATCGATTCAAAAAGGATCGCTGCATCTTCAACATTTTTAGCTATAGGCCCTGCTGTATCCTGAGTATATGAAATCGGAATTATTCCATCTCTACTTATTAAACCAGTAGTTGGTTTTAATGTAACTACAGAATTTTGACTTGCGGGATATATTAAGGAACCGCAGGTCTCTGTTCCAAGTGCTACAGGTACTAGATTAGCTGCTACAGCAACAGCCGAACCGGAACTGGAGCCTCCTACATCAAAATCACCATAGGGATTTTTAGTTTGCCCTCCAAGTGCAGAATAACCGTTTGAAGAGTTTGAACTCATAAAATTGGCCCACTCACTCAGGTTTGCTTTTCCCAAAATTATAGCATTTTCTTCTTTTAATTTAGCTATTAAAAAAGCATCATCTTCTGGTATTAATTTTTCCAGAGCTTTAGTGCCTGCTGTATTAAACAAATTTTTTACAGCAATATTATCCTTTATAAGTACAGGTATACCAAAAAGAGCTTTATCTTTTATCTGTTTTAAATTCTTATCCTGATTAGAAGCAATTTTAAGCGCATTATCATTTAAGCTAATTACTGCATTCAAGTCTTTGTATTTTTCTATTTTCTGTAAATAATATGCCACAACTTCCTTAATTGTTAACTTCTTTTCAAGATAATAGTTCTGTATTTTATCTATATCAGCTTCTTTTAACATACTTTCAATTTTAGAGTATCTTTTTTCTTTAAGTTTAAAATTTGAACCCTCCAGAAAAGAGGAATTTAACTTCTTTTTCGCATCAGTTTCAATATTATTCTGCTGCTTTCTTATCTGTTTTTTATAAAAAGATACTTTTTTTTGGGTGGAACAGCTAAAAATAGACAAAACTGTAATCAGTAAAAATATAACTCCAATTTTTCTCATAACATCTCCTATCTTTTTAATTTTTAATAATCTAAATCAAAACCACATTTTTTTAACTGGTTAAGCAATTTTTCCGGGGATTCATACCACTGCCCCCATTTTCTAGAGATATGTTCCGTCCAGCTGTAGTTTTCATAATCATATTCATCTTTTTTTTCATTTTGTAATGGTATTTTTGCATCTAATTTTTTATAATAATTTTGCTTTAAATATCCATCATCCATACTATCCATAGCCTCTTTAATTACTTCTTTATCCAGCTTAGGATATTTTTCTTCAAAAAGCACAAAATTTATTGGATATCTAGGTCTTGTAGGGAAATTTTCATCGGGATATCCCATTACAAGACCTACAAGCGGAAATACTTTATCGGGTAGGTTATACTCGTCTTTAATTTTTTTTGCCTTGTATGGAACCATTCCTAAAAAACATGTTCCAAGTCCCAAACTCTCTGCAGCAATAACCATATTTTGTGCTGCATATGAAGCATCCTGTATTCCAAACAGTAAAATTGATAAATCATTTGTAACAGGTTTCCAGTCTCTCTTTTTCATTATTTTTTTCATCTTATTAAAATCCACACATATTGTAAATAATAGAGCTGCATCAAACGGCAGCTTTCCTTTTGTAGTTAGCAATATACTATACAATTGGGAAACAAATGGAGCTTGCTGACCTGCTTTTACTATTTTTTTAATTACTTTTTCATCAACCTTTTTATCCTTATATTTTCTTACGGATCTGTGACTTAAAATAGTTTCTATAACTTTATTCCCTACCTCTTTCATAACATTCCTTTCGCTTCCAGAATTATACTTATAATATATACAAAATTTAATTTAAATCAAGAGAGAAAGTAAAATTTAATTTTTTTTAAATACAAAACGATACCTTTACAGGTAAAAACACTATAGATATCATTTTCAAATTATAAGTGGGTAAAATTATTTTAGTAAAGTTTATTTAATTCATTATCCGACTTTATGCGATAATTTTTTTTAATCTTCTAATCTATTTAATGCTATAGCAATATCTCTTGCCAACTCCCTAAAAACCTGAAGCTCATGCTTGCTATAAAATTGTGGAGAAATAAAAATACCTAAAATTCCGTGATATCTATTTCTATATTTTATATTAGTCAAAATTAAGTTGTTTTTCTTTAGAGTTTTATCAAGGTTAGAAAATAGTGAAGAAAATGAATTAATAACAAGTATATCCTTTTTATCCTGCAATTCTTTAATATCTGGAAAACCCGCCTTAAATTTATTAATTATTTGCTTTATGTTATTTTTCAATCCAGCATCATAGAAATTTATAAGGTTTCCATTTTCTCCGTAATGCAGGATAAATGAAGCAGTAAAAACATTTGAGGAAATCAAAATATCTGTTAAAGTACTCAGCAATATTTTTTTATTATTAACCTTATTAATAATTCTATTCACATTTCTAATTGTATCAAGAATCTCATTTAAATTCTGTAATTTTTTTTCCTTTTGTTTAAGTGGTGTTATATTTCTCCCAATATACAAAACAGATACAACTTCATTTGACTCATCAAACTCTGGAACCAGCCTAACGTCAAAGTATTTCATACCCTGCTCTGTTGGATAAACAAGCTCTACTCTTTTTTCCTTCCTTTCTTCAAAAACCGTTTTTAATTCTCTATTTCTCTTATTAATTAGATCTTTTGGGAAATTAAAAACATCTACGGTATTGCCCAATAATTTACTAGCTGGCTTCTGAAAAATTTCTTCTGCTTTAGAATTAACATAGGTATATTTTAAATTTTTATCCAGCCTGGCAATAACATCGGGAGAATTATCTAGTACTGAACTAATTCGAAACATTTTATTATCATTCTTTTCAAAATAAGTTTTTAAAATCCAGTAAATAACAAGAGAGGATATTATTAATATCCATATTCCTTTGTAATTTTGGTAAATGCTTAATACTTTATTATTCGGAATTATTCCCGATATTATATCATCAAAAAAAAGAACCCATAACAGAAGAAAAGAAAAATAACAAAAAAGAAAAATAAATATATTCTTTTTATTATTGAATGTAAAAATTTTTTTCATATCCATAATAATCTGACTTCTATTATAAATTTTATAAAAACATAAGCAAGTAAAAATAACATCAATTTTAAAAAAAGAAATAATATTGTTTGCCAAATTAATATATTTATGATAATTTCCCATTGACATATGGAATTGATAGGAAACACAATATTTACAGATATAGATCAGTTTATAATAATATCTCTGATAATCCTTATTAGTCAAATTATCTATTCAACAATAGGGTTTGGCTCTGGTATGTTTGCCATATCTATGCTTGCAATGTTATATGGCAAAATCGACTTTTTTGTTCCTTTTTTTATACTTGTTTGTTTACCCACAGAACTTTTTATTTCCTATAAGGATAAAGATTACATCAATTTTAAAAAAACATGGTATTTTATTTTATCCATCTTCCCTCTTTTATTTTTGGGAAGCTATCTGCTTTCAAATGCCAAAAATGTTTTACTTTTATTAATCTTAGGAACGGTAATAATTATTTTATCCCTATATCATTTATTCTATGAAGATAAAGTTAAACCGGATTTGTCCCACCCACTGTGGGTGCCTTTTTTCGGATCTCTTTCAGGCCTCCTTGGAGGATTATTTGGAATGGCAGGCCCACCTTTAATTTTTTATTTTAAAGCAAATGATTTTAGCAAAAAAGCATTCAGAGTAGCTCTCATGAGTATTTTTTTATTTATGACTTTTATGCGAATAACTTTTTATACAGGTTTTGGGCTGTTTAATATTAGATTAATATTAAGCAGTTTAACAGTTCTGCCATTTGCACTTATTGGACTTTATATTGGAGGTATATTTCATGAAATGATACCTGAGGAAACATTTAAAAAAATAACCTCGGTTGTTTTACTTTTCAGCGGTATTCTAATTATTATTAAAAATATTTAGTACTTTGTTCTCATCTCTTCTAAAATATCTGTTAATCTGATTATACCCTGAAAGCTATCATTTGATTTTACAAATGCTCTGTCTTCACCGTATTCCATCATTTTTGATAATACTTCTTTAAGATTGGAATATTTACCTACAACAACTACATTTTTATGAAAGTTTATTTGCTGTTTGTCATTACAATCAAAATACCCTTTAATTTTATTACTTTTTATTAGAACAATTGTGCTGTTGCTATTTTTCCTAGAATATTCATGATCAATATCACTTCTGTCATGAATAATTACAACATCATTTTTATGAGCAAACTTATAAGATTTTTTTAAAATTAAC